>JAWOBW010000089.1:0-9522 GCA_046484105.1 Bacillota bacterium | reverse complement strand
ATCTTTGCTGCGCTGGGGAGGTCCGACGGGACAGCGACCAGCCTGTCGGTTGTTACCACCATCTACCCTCTGACAAGTATTGCCCGGGAAATAGGTGGAGAGAGAGTTGTTCTCACCACAATGCTGCCCCCGGGCGGAAGCGCCCATCTTCACGAGGTCAGCGCCTCCGCCATGAGAAAGGCGGCCGGGGCAGACATTCTCGTCCGGGTCGCGGGTGGTCTGGATGAATGGGCCGAGAGGGTCTTCAATGCGGCCAGGCGTGACGCCCTACGGCTTGAAGTGATGACGCAGCTGCAGGGCGGCAGGGGAGAGGAGGCGGTGGTCGATCCGCACATCTGGCTCGATCCACTCACGGTCAGAGATGAGATAGTACCTCTCATGGCCGAGGCCTTCGCCGCGGCCGACCCCGACGGCTCCGAGTACTACCGGCAGAACGCTGCGCGCTTCGGCAGTGAACTGTCCGAGCTGCACGCTGAGATGCAAGAGCTGCTGCGAGGTTTCAGCGGCCGCGCCTTCATGAGCGATCATACCGCCTGGACCCACTTCGCCCGCAGGTACGGCCTCATACAGCAGGGGGTGCTCGAGTCCACCCCCGGGCACGAATGCGGTCCGAGAGAGGCGGCAAAACTGGTCGACATGGCCCGGACCCAGGGCATCTCAGTCATAACCACTACCCGCGGGCACGGCACCCTTCTGGCTGAGGCCGTAGCCGGACAGATCCAGGCGCACCTGGTGGAACTGGACCCTCTGGGCGATCCCGATTCCGAAGACCGCGCGTCGTACGCGGATATCATGCGGTACAATGCGACCAGGCTCGCCGGGGCCATGCGGGAGGCAGCCGGCCCATGAACCGCCATGAGATGAAGTCCAGCGGGAGCTGGTCTGCGCCGCCAGTCCCCGAGGATGCGGAGGAATCCACCCTGCTGACCGTATCCGGCCTGTCAGTGATCCTGCGGGGATACCGTGCCCTCAGGGACATCAGCTTCACGCTGGGGGAAGGCGAGATAGTGGGTGTTGCCGGCCCAAACGGCGGGGGCAAGACCACCCTGCTGCGGACAATCGCGGGCCTGGTCAGACCCAACGCCGGGGAGATCCTGGCGCCACTGGTCCGGCCGGGAGGACGCCCGCAGGGCATCGGGTACCTGCCGCAGGGACTGGAGATGGGCTCTCTTCCGATCTGCACTTACGACCTGGTGATGATGGGACGAACGCGACTGATCGGGCCCGGAAGACGTCCCGGAACCGGCGATCACGAGAAGGTGCGCGAATCACTGGCTGCATTCGAGGTGGACCGCAGTCTCTGGCATCTGCCCGCCAGCGCTCTCTCCGGGGGGCAGATGAGGAGGGCCCTGCTCGCCATGATGTTCGCCGGTGAAAACCGTCTCCTTCTTCTCGATGAGCCAGCGGAGGCCCTCGACATCACCGCTGAACGGCAGCTGTATCGGACGCTCAGGGACCTGTGCGAGCGTTCGGGAAGCGGGATCCTGCTCGTGTCCCACAAGCTCGACCTGATGCTCCGGGCGGTTCACCGTCTGCTGCTCATCAACTGCACCCTGTACCTGGACGGGCAGCCCGAGACGGTGCTGCAGAGTCCCCAGATGAAACTGTGCTTCGGCCTGACCGGAAAGGATGAACTGCACTGATGCCGCTGCTGCATGCGGTGGTGGACTACCCCTTCATGCGTCACGCCCTGCTGGGCGGACTCCTGATCGCGGTTCTCTGCTCGGTTCTCTCCTTCTTCGTGGTTCAGCGCGGTCTGTCCTTCGCCGGGGCGGGAATCGCCCACTCGGCCTTCGCGGGGCTGGCCCTGGGGGTCGTCCTCAACACAGAGCCAATTCTCACGGGCATCTTGTTCAGTGCTGCCGCCGGAATCCTGATAGCCTCGGTGTCCCGAAAGGGGAGGCTCGAGCTGGATGTGGCCATAGGAATAGCCTTCTCGACATCCATGGCGCTGGGAGTCATGATGATCAGCAATACGAGGGGACGCTACTTCGGCGAGCTTTTCAGCTACCTCTTCGGCAACATCCTCGCCGTCTCAGCGACGGACCTGTGGATGATGGCAGGACTCACGGTCGCCGCCGGCGGGTTTCTCGTCCTGTTCTTCAGGGAGCTGCTGCTCGTCAGCATGAACGAGGACATAGCCCGGGCTCAGGGGCTCCCCACCGGCCCCCTGCACTACGGCCTGCTGCTCGCCCTGGCCCTCACCGTGGTGCTCTCGGTCAAGCTGGTGGGCGTCGTAATGGCGTCGGCGTTGCTAGTCATCCCGGGCGCAACCGGGGAGCTGCTCTCGACCAACTACAGGGGCGTCATCGTCGCATCTCTTGTCACCGCCCTGTCATCTGTGCTGCTGGGATTCGCGCTATCGTACAACACCAGCTGGCCGGCAGGGGCCACCATTGTCGTCGTGTCGGCGACGGCTTTCTTCCTGGCTCTCGCATTCTCGCCTCACCGGGGACTGATCACGCGGCAGCTGCTGCGCAGATGACGGAAATGGAGGGAAGCAGATGAGTGAAGATCTGCGGGAAAATGAAGACCCCCGATACCGGTTCATTCTAGATATCATGGTGGACAACGTCCGCGCGGTCCTGGGCAGCGAGAACCTCTACGTACGGCACGAACGCTATCCCTACCCTGACCCTCCCAGCCTCAACGGTGTCACTCCCGACATCTACAGCAACAGAGCGGGGGTGTGCATAGCCGCGGATGTGGCGCTGGGAGAGGACATGAAAGCAGAGATGAAGCACCAGGCGGCCCTGGTGGACTGGGCGGCCGCCGGCCCCAGCCGTCACTACTGGCTGGGGATCCCCCTCAGCTACGACACCACTGACCGGCACGAGCAGTGGCAGAGGGAGGGGCTCATCACCCTACACCCCTTCCAGATCTGAATGGAGAGGGCGGGGGACCGCCCTCTCGTATTGATCACGCCTTCAGATGGCGCTCGAGCTCCCGTTCTATCTTTGCGAAGGCATCTGCCCAGGTGTGCCGGTGTGTGAAGGTGTGGGCCTCATCCGGGTAGTAGTAGGCCTCGTATTCGCAGCCCAGCTCCAGGCAATCCTTCACTATGCAGTCCATCTGCTCGAAGTCCACGTTGGCATCCGCAGTCCCGTGCAAGTTGATGAGGGGACGCTTCAGATTCTCCCTGAAGCTGCACGGTGAGCCGATGCGGTACAGCTCCGGGCTCTCCTCGGGGGACCCGTCGAAGTAGATCTCGAAGCCGCTCCCGAGGGCCTGCCCGTGGCGCTCGCGGACCCACGTGATCCACTGGGCGAAATCCCAGATGCCCGCGATGTTGATCCCCATCCGGAACTCCTCCGGGTACTTGGTCAGGGCAGTCAGGGTCATGTAACCCCCGTAGCTGAGCCCCCAAACTCCCACTCGTTCCTCGTCGACACCGGGGAGGTTCTTGAGATAGCGCCCCGCCGCCACCACGTCGGCCACATCATCGACTGCCATCTTGCGGTATATTCCATTGCGAAATTCCCGACCGTATCCGATGCCCCCGCGGAAGTTGAGCAGGAGAGAAACGTACCCCCGGTGGGCGAGATACTGGGAGTAGGCGTAGAAGAGGGCGTATGAGCGCATGGGATGAAAGCCGTATCTCATCTGCCTGATGGGGCCACCATGCACCCAAACCAGCCCGGGATGACGCGCCCTCCCGTCCGCAGCTTCCGGCGGTGCGATCAGGTAGCCGTGGATATCCCAGCCGCCGACGCCCTCGAAAACCACCTCCTCGGGGACTATGCACTTGTCTGGAGTCCAGCTCTCGGGCATGGTGTGAGTCAGACGACACGCGGTCGGACCCTCGGTGACGGGCGGCACCGCCTCCGCCGGGTTCACCGGGATCGTCCATATGTCGGCACTGCGGTGATGGTCACAGTGCAAAAAGGCCAGGGTTGAACCGTCCGGGGACCACTTCGGCGCAGCATTGGTGCCGGGCAGTGCGGTCAGCTGACGGCTGCAGCTCTCGTCGGCATCCAGGATCCACAGCTGTCTCTGGCCGCTGCAGCCCCGGTTGGAGGAGTACACGACGTAACGTCCGCCGGGAGACCAGGCCGGATCACAGCCCATGTACCCGAAGTCCTCGCACTCGCCGAAGGTCATCTGCTTCATCGACTTGCTTTCGCGGCAGTACAGGTACAGGTGGGCCCAACCGTCATCCTCGCTGATGAACAGGATCCGTCCGGAACCCGGTTCGGGATAGGCACCCTGCACCCGCAGGGGTCCCGGTCTCCCCCTCGCGACCTGTTGATACACGACCTTGACCTCGGCAGGAATGGTGGAGGGGGCGGAGGTGCGGTTTTCGCCGGCCAGTTCCTCCTGCCTCCTGATCGCATCGTCGGGCAGGGATGCCAGGCAGAAATCCAGGACTGTATTGCGCTCCCGGGAACGGAGAAACAGGACCTCGCCATCTCCGGTCCAGTGCAGCCCCGCAACGCGGCCCTCCCTCCAGCAGCTGCGCCAGAGCAGGGAGCAGTCGGCACTGAGCACTGCCAGATGTACGCTCCTGTCCGGTTCCCTGAAGTGCGCTAGCAGCATGTCCCCCCGCGGGGACCACTGAACCGCCTGCTCAGCGCCGAACACCCCGAAGAGAACCGTGCAGTCTCCTCCAGGCCTGTATGACCTGGTCACCTCCCTCCGCACATCGTGAATCCATAGGGCTCCTCCCCTGATGAATGAGAGACTGTTGCCGTCGGGTGAGTAGCAGGGACACTGCTCCTCCTCTGCCGTCTGCGTGAGAGCTTTCGCGCACCACTTCTCCCCGTCAAGTTCCGCTACCCACAGATTCCCGTCCTGGATGTATGCCAGACGCTCTCCGGAGGGATGCCATGAGAAGGACCCGGCATTCGCCTCGGCCTCGGAAATGCGGCTGCTTCGTCCAGTTTCCACGTCCGTCATCCACACATCGCACTTGCCACCGTCGTCGAGTAGGTACGCAAGCCGTCTTCCCGCGGGAGCCCATGACCACTCCTCAAGATACTTCAGGTCGAGAACCTCGCTAATCTCAATAATTGCCATACGCTTCACTCCCTCGCGGTATGTAGACAATAACTCAAACATTCGAGGCAGGGCTGTCCTTTCCTGCATATCCCAGCCCGGAATTGCCCGGGAAAAGAATACTAATAGAAATCTCTCCCGTCATCGACATATTCCAACATTTTTTGCTGTTCCTGCATGGTAGAATACCCCATAGCGGGTAGGGAATGGAGGGGATACCTATTTTCATACTGTCGCCGAAGGCCACTGCAGAATCTCCATGGGAGGAGTAGGTTACAAAGATACATGTCTTTTCCACGTTTTCGCTTCCTACAAACAGTCATCAGAGATCTGAGTGAACAGAAGGGCAATTCGACATATCGCTACGACTTGTTGGCTGACTGCAAACCGGAGGAACCTCACTACATAATCCGCGCTCATCGCTCGGTATTCCGGGAAAACGGAGACCCCTGCGATGAGACCGCGAGCGTTGCCAGTCCCATATACGGGGATGAATCGGAAATACGGAACGTGTTCCTTGATATAGCCCATGCAGATCGACCCGTTGATCCCGTTCATCTGGACGACATCCTCCAGGACAGCTGCACCGCCGGAGTGCTGCAGGAGCAGAAACTCCAGTCGAGCCACTCCCTCGACCAGTATCATTCCTACGATGAGTCATGGGGGAGGAGATAAGGCGACGATGCCGTGCTGATTGACGTGCGGAACATGTGTGGACCTGACTCTCGAACCCAATACACCCAACTGCAGGTGTGAGCTGTGGGCTGGGTTCGAGAGTCGGGTGGCCTGCGGACAGCTTCGTACAGGCACACCAGAAAGCGCTGAAAACGGCTTCGGGTGAAGTCCAGGGCCTTCCGGTCTTCAGACTGCAACAACTCTTCTCACTCGCTCATTTCGGAAAGATGAAGGGTGTCCCCGACACTCACTGGACAACCGCGCCAATGCCCGGTGGACAATGATGCGCATCAGGCGCCACCTCATCGCCGCATCCAGCGGAGAGACTCCCTGCTCCGTAGTGGTGATGTCGCGGCAGACAGCGAACTCCGGGCGCTCTCCGAGTTCGAGGCCTGCACGGGCAAGAGGTGACTCACACTCTCAAGATCACCATCCACGCAAGATGCAAACGGGTTCCCAGTATGTGCCACGGGAGTGGGGGAGAAGATTTCCTCAGATCAGAGGCTGCCCGAGCCTGTGACCGGGACGTCGCCGGTCGTCATTCTGCCCTGACCACGGTAGGATTTGGCCCGTATTCCTCGAATTTCTAATGGACACACCAGGACGGAGATGATCGGATTGCTGCACAATGCCATCAGGATTGGGTCGAAAAAGTATCATGAAGAGGAGCCCAGAGACCATTTCTATGATGACTTCATGCGAAGCGCAGGCCTGGCCTACCCAGATGAAGGAATTGATGAACAACAAGCTTTGAGAATCAGGCGCTTTCTGAATAGGTGGAATACCCGTTATCAGGCCAGCCCCGACGAGCTCAGAGCTGCGTTGCTCGAGGTACAGGATGATTTCCGTCTCCTGCAGGATATGAGCATACTCGATGTGAACTTCTCGGGGAGTATGTCGGGGGTGTCCATCGCGGAAGTCGCCGAGAGAGTCTACAACACAATCGTCGGTTGTGGCCGCCGGCACGAGGCTACCGGAACATCAAAGATCCTCCACATCCTTCAACCTGACTTGTTCGTGATGTGGGATGAGAGGATTCGCCTGGGGTATGCATCCGCGACCAGTGGTACCGGATACGCTGCAACCTTTCTGCCCAGAGTACAGATGGTGGTTCGAAAGGCGGTGAATGAACTCGTTGATATCTACGGCATTTCGAAAGAGGATGCAGTTCGAGTGCTCTGTCCCTGTGGTCACACGTTGGCCAAGGTGCTCAATGAATACAACTACGCCAAGTTCACCCTCAATCTCGACATAGTATGGAGGGCCGAATTAGGGACTTTGGAGGACTGACCGCAATATGGGAGTGGGGGCCTGGCAGGCTGTTGGCTTCCGCACGCACTTTGCGTGTTGCACCAAGCCCCAGCAGCTGCCAGCGTGTCGGCGCGAATTGCCATCCACACAGAGACTGGTCGCTTCGCCGGGCTGCCAATATGTGTCACCGGGAAGGAGAGAAAGCCGCCTCGGATGGAGCATCCGCCCACAGCAGGGGCTCGTGCACGGGGCTGCTGTAGCGGTGCCGACCTCGGGGCAGTCGGGTGATCCGTCGGCTGCCACAGAGCACACAGGAACAGCCACAGGTCCTGCTGTAAACCGGAATGTCCATCTTACCGCAGTAGGCACCGGCGACCGGACAGGGACATCTAGCTTCCGATAATGAATATTATGTTAACTAACCTAACTTCCCCCTCCCCTGACTAGCATTGAAGCCCTACCAGTCAAGGCTGGAGGGGCATTTTTTGAGCACAGTTGTAGTCGCGGAGAGCTTTTGTTATTGGCCTTGCATATTGCGCTATACTTGTGATATAGTGGTCGCGGAGGTGGTAGTGTGTTTGTCAAGAAGGGGTGGAGTTACTACAAAGACAAGAAATACGTTTCCTACAACATCGTCGAGTCATATCGTGACCCGGATACCGGTAACGTCAGACACCGAAACGTCCTGAACATAACACCCCTTCCCAAACATGTTATCGAGTCCATCGATCAGGCCTTCAAAACGGGTGATGTTGTGGACCCCGGTCAGATAACCGGGAGGACGGACATCCATATGGAGTTTGGCGACACCGTTCGAGGAGCCGGACTGCTCAGCGTATACCGGGCCTGGAAACAGCAGAAGGTGGACGGGCTGTTGTCGGCTTTGACTGCTGCCGAAAAGGAATCGGTACTGGCCATGGTGGCCCAGAGAATCCTGGAGCCGGGGAGCAAGCTGGGCCTCAAGGAACAATTCTCCGACACCATACTCTCAAGGATCTATTCGAAAAAGCGCCTGAACGAGGATGAGCTGTACCGCGTCATGGACCGGCTTCATGAGCAGTTTTATGCCATCCAGGACAGGATCCAGAAGCGCGAGGATGCCGCACCGGTGCTGTTGCTGTACGACTGCACCAGCACCTACTTCGAAGGGCAGTGTGCCGAGGATGGACGGTACGGATACTCCCGGGACAAGAGGTGGGACCGCTACCAGGTGGTGGTCGGCCTGGTATGCAGTATAGAGGGGATTCCCCTGGCCCTGGAAGTCTGGCCCGGCGACACCCCGGACAAGAGCACGGTGATCGAGCAGGTCCAGATGCTGAAGGAACGGTTCAGGGTGAAAAAGGCCATCTTCGTCGGGGATAAGGGAATGTACCAGGAGACCTCCATCGAAGAAATTGAAAAGGCCGGGTTTGACTATATCCTGAGCATGGAGTGGAAGAAGCAAAGGAAGCAGTTGGAGGCCCTGGGTCCGCACCAGTTGAGCCTGTTCGATGAGATGGGCGTGGTGGAATGGGAAGAGGACGGGGTGCGATACGTCGGTTGCATGTCGGAGTTGAAGAAGTACCGGGCCCAAAGCCGCAGGGAAGCGGGGATGCAGCGCGCGGAGGAGCAACTGGCCAGAATCGCTGCCACGGCCAGGAAGGGTCGATACTACAGCTGGGTCAGTCTGAGGACGCGGATCAGGGACATCCTCAACAAGGAGGGAGTGTCGGGCCTTTGGAAGATCGAAGTTGCTCCCCTGCAGGACATGGATTCCCCGGAGGACAGGATCCGGTTGGACCTGACCTTTGAGCCCAATGAGGGAGCCATTGATAAAAGAAAGAGCATCGAGGGCAAATACGTTCTTCAGACCTCCCTGGATTCGGAGGAGTATTCCGCTCAGAAGGTGGATGAGCACTACCGCCGTCTCATGAAGACCGAACGTGCCTTTCGACACATCAAGACCTACCTCAAGATCCGACCGGTATACCACTACAAAAGGGAGCGGGTCCGGGCTCATGTGCTGATCTGTTTTTTGGCCTACTACCTGGTCAAAAAGATGGAACTGCAAATGAGAGAAGCTGGCGAAAATCGTGAGGTGGAGCGGGTCCTGCGACACTGGGATAAACTACGAATCAGTCATTGTCAGGTACACGCTGGAGACCACAACTGTGAACAGTGGGACTGGGCCCTCGGTGATGAAGGACAAAAGATCAAGGATGAAATCAGTTCCGTCGGATGGTGGCGATCCCTTCAGGGATACTGGCGTGGTCTCAGAACACAAATACTTCAATAGCCCCTTCTCACCCCGCCCCGACGTGCTTCCGGGGCGTTTTTTGCGCCCCGAGAGGGGGGTGAAGATAGGCTAACGCTGTCTTCGAAGCCGAGAAACAGAAGCATAGTGATCGGCAACGGGTGGTCCGCGGAACCTTATCGCCTCGTGAGTTTACACGTAGGTACCCCGATAACAATCCTAGATCGGGATCACAAATCGAGAGGAGAATCGTCGAAGATGCCAGGGAATGGCGGGACGAGCTGAGCCGTGAGCTCCACAAACGAGACCCTGCAACGGACCAGTTCGAGGAGTACATTAGGACCTATCGAAAATACTTACCAAGGCGG
>JAWOBW010000062.1:0-7200 GCA_046484105.1 Bacillota bacterium | reverse complement strand
ATCGGCATTCGACAGATTGCGAAATCGACTCCGAACAGATATCGTCTCCGATCTGCTGACCCTAGCTGGCTGCTGTCAGTCAACTTGGCGAGACTTCTGCTATGAGAAAGGTTTCATACGGTACCAGCAGTACAAGGATAAAAGCCAGCTAGCTTCTGGCTCCGTTTCGTCCATACCGGGAGCGATTTTGTTTTCGATCGCAGGCACACGCTCATCTCCCAGCCGAGGGCAGACACGTGCGTTTGAGGCCAACAGTGTATGGGGAAACTTCTCTATGGCCCGGGGGACCACCTCCGGTCAATGGGGAGCCTCTCCCTCGTGCATCCCGGCTATAGCAAATCGAACAGTGCCTAGTCTTCTTGCCCAGAGCCACCGGGCTCATCCTCGGCTGCAGAGTCGATGGGCAGTGTGAGCCCGAACGTGCTCCCCTTGCCAACCTGACTATTGGCGAAAACGTCACCGCCAGCCGCCACCATGGAGTGCTTCGCTATTGCCAGGCCGAGCCCGAAACCCGAATGGCCCAAACCACGAGTCCCCCGGTAGAATCGGTGAAACACATGGGGTAGCTCATCCCTGGGTATTCCGGGTCCGGAATCCGCGACCGTAATAACTCTCCGGTCCACGTCCGTACGGACTCCCAAGCGCACCTCGTCACCGTCGGGCGAAAACTTGATAGCATTGTCCAGGTAGATGCCGAGCGTCCGCAGGAGCTTCCGGTAGTCAGCGCGCCAGACCTCGTCCTCGTCGATATACTTCACCAGCCGGACTCCCCGGCGCTCCGCCTGCGAGCGCACGGCGCTCAAAGCCTCATCGAGGAGGTCCCCTACGGCAAAGTCCTCAAGTTCCATGGGCTCTTCCCCGGCTTCCAAACGGGACAACGCGAGTATCTCGTCGGCCAGTCGTTGAAGTCGATCAGTCTCCCCAAGAATGCGGGTCGCCAACTCGCCGAAATCCTCCGAATTGGAGGGCAGCTGCTCAGCCAGAAGTCTGATGGCCGTCACCGGGGTCCTGATCTGGTGAGAAATATCGGCCGTAAAACGGCGGCGAATCTGTTCAAGGCGGTGCAGCTCGCTGACGTCCGTCAGGGTCAACAGGAGCGACCCTTTCCAGGGGAGGTCCGCCTCTTCAAGGAGCGCGCCGTGCACCCGGAGATATCGCGGGTGGGTATAGTCCACGGGCATCACCGTTTCTTGTGGCTCCTCGCCTCGTCTCCAGGCCTCGACGTACGCCATGAGTTCGGGGGTTCTTCGCATGGCCAAGCCCAGCTGATCCCAGGACGCCGAGAATTCCAGTCCGAGCAGCACGCTCGCCCGTCGGTTCGCCAGGACCACGTGCCGCCCCCGTAAGACAATCAGACCGTCATGCACACTGTGAAGAATGAGACTCATCTGGTCTTCCGGCAAAACCGGTCCATATTTCTCGCGGAGAAAGACCCACTCCACCAAGGCCCCAACAACCATCCCTGCAAGGATTCCACCGATGAGAATCACCATTGGGCACCCACCAATCGCAATCCCGCATCCGGATCGCTCCGGGGCGCACGTCCGGCGTCGTTCTTGGCGACACTCCCGACGGACAGATGCGCGTACGATCCTACTCTGCGCAACATATTCATACCCTCCCGAAACACAACGCACGTTGACGCTTCACCACGACTATTCCCGGTATATTGAGCACGAGGGCCTTTCATCGACGCGATCCCTGGTGTCCGACAAACACACCTGTTCCGCAGAAGCCTCTCAGCAATTCGACACAGCCGCGGTTCCCGGGTGTGCATTATAGCTGTTCGCACCCTGGGTGCTGCCTCCCAGAACACTCCTGCACGACCAGTCGATAGCCAACGCCGCGCACGGTCTCCAGCTGCAGATCGGGTGCGCGTTCCTGGATTTTCTCCCGGAGCCAGTGAATGTGAACATCCACAGTCCGGGTCTCACCTACATAGTCATATCCCCATACTGCGTTGAGGAGCTGGTCTCGCGAGCATACCTTGCCGAGCTGCTGTGCCATGAACAACAAGAGGTCAAAGAGGCGGGGTGTCAGATCAAGAGGAACCGATCCCGCCATCACCCGGTATGACTCCGAATCGAGGCGGACAGATCCCACCTGGAGAACCTCGTGCTCTGGTACTTGCTGTACTGCGGTTCTCCGCATGTTTGCCCGGATCCGAGCCAGGAGCACATTCAGGCTGAAGGGCTTGGTAACGTAATCATCTGCACCCATTTCCAGACCCACGATCACATCAGTCTCCGCATCTCGGGCCGTCACCATGATGATGGGAACCTCGCAATCCCTGCGAATCAGGCGGCAAACATCGAGCCCGGACATGCCCGGCAGCATCAGATCCAACAGCACCAGGTCCACCCGGTGCTGGCTCAGAAGCTCCAGCGCCTCTTCCCCCTGGATCGCCGTCAAAACGCGGTATCCCTCGCGCTTCAATCCCGCGGCCAAAGAGAAGCGGATGTTCTCCTCGTCCTCAACGATCAGGATGGTTCCTTCATCGGTACCACCAGGCATATCCTCACTCCTCGCAATATCCCCCTTCGGAAGTTACCCGTTCGCCCGTTATGAAGTATATCACCATCTCTGCGATGTTGGTGGCGTGATCACCGATCCGCTCGAGATACCGGGCAACGAATAGGAGTGGAATCGCCCGGTGGATGCTGCGGGGATCATCGATCATGTACGTCAGGAGCTCACGGAAAATCTGCCAGTGCAGGGCATCGATCTCATCGTCGCGACAGCGGACGCGCCAGGCACCCTCTTCACTGCCCTCGATTAGGGAATTGAGACTGCTCCGAACCATCTCCTGGGCAATGCTGGCCATACGGGGAATATCGATGAGCGGCTTGAGCAGGGGCTCATCCATCTTCAGGGTGGCCCTTGCAATGTTCACCGAAAGATCCGCTATTCGCTCCAGGTCCAGGACGATCCGCATCGTGCTTATGATTCGCCGGAGGTCAGACGCGACCGGTTGATGTCGGGCAATGATGCTCTCGGCCGCTTTTTCTATCGCGATCGCACCATCATCGATCTGATCATCTGCATCCACCACCGACTGTGCCAGATCCAGGTCCTGCGCCTTCAGAGACTGGACGGATTCGTGCAGCATTTTTTCGACCTGCCCCGACAGGGACAGGGTGTTCTCACAAAGCGTCTGCAGTACCGCATCCAGCTCGCGTCGCGGTATCGCCTTTCTTGCCACGAGAACCCCCTCCTTCACCCAAATCTTCCGGTGATGTAATCATCGGTGCGCTGGTCCGATGCGTTGGTAAAGAGCACCTCCGTGGGACTGCATTCGATCAATTCTCCGTCCAACAGAAATGCCGTGTAGTCGGACGCCCGTCCGGCCTGCTGGAGATTGTGTGTCACCAACACCACGGTCAGTTCGTGCCGCAAATGAGCCACCAGATCTTCAATGCGAGCCGTAGATGCTGGATCAAGAGCGCTACAGGGTTCATCCATCAGCAGCACCTGGGGTTTCACCGCCAGGCAGCGCGCAATGCACAAGCGCTGTTGCTGCCCACCGGACAAGTCCATGGCCGATGTACTCAGCCGATCCTTGACTTCATCCCACAACGCGGCGCCACACAGGGCCTCTTCAACAATGTCATCCAGTTCCCCCCGGCTAATCGATCCGCGAATGCGCGGGCCGTAGGCCACGTTGTCATATATGGACCTCGGAAACGGATTGGGTTTTTGAAATACCATGCCAATCCGTTGGCGGAGCTCGACCACATCCTGTTGCTTCGCCAGGAGATCGTGGCCCTCAAACAGGATCTTACCCTCGATCCATGCAGAGGGAGCCAGGTCTACCATGCGGTTGAGACAGCGTAGAAGAGTCGATTTCCCGGAACCAGAAGGTCCGATGATCGCCGTGACTTGATTGCGAGCAACTTCCATATCGATGTTCTTCAGGACCCTGTGACCATCAAAAGACAGCGACAGGTCTGCGATGTGAATATGTGGCGTTCTTTCATCTGTCACCGTAGCTCTTCTCCTCTCTCAACATCTCGTGCCCATAACTAGCGTACACGGAGTCGCTGACGCGCACTCAATCGGTTCATGAGGATGTTGATCGTCACCACCGCCATGATCAACACGGCACCGGTGGCATAGGCTCTCTCCATGGAGATCCCCTCCACGGCCAACACGTACAGGTGCACGGACAGGGCTCGACCCGGTGCCAGAAGGGAACTGGGAACACCCAGTGCGCTGCCAGCCGTGAGGATGACCGCGGCTGATTCACCAATGGCACGGCCGGTGCTCAGCACAACGCCCGTCAGGATTCCAGGGAGCGCGGTGGGCAGGACCACGCGGAAAATAGTCTGGGCCCGGGTTGCACCCAGGGCCAGGCTGCCCTCGCGATGGGCATTGGGCACCGCGCGCAGGGCTTCTTCCGAAGTTCGAACAATAATGGGAAGGACCATCAGTGCCAGGGTGAGGGCTCCTGACAGGATCGACCAGCCCATTCCCAGGAACAGGACGAAGAAGGAAAACCCGAATACACCGAAGATGATGGAGGGGATCCCTGCCAGGCATTCCGTTGTAAACCGTATGAGGGACAAGAGGCGACCTCTCCGCTTGTATTCAACGAGGAAGATGGCCGCACCCACCCCCAGGGGAGTGGAAAGCGCCAGGGCGACAAGTACCAGGTAGATCGTCGATATGATGGATGAGTAGATGCCGCCCTCTCTGCCCATGTTTTTGGGATTGGCAAGGAGAAACTCGGTGCTAATATGGCTCAGTCCATTGACCAAGACATTGCCAATGATCAAGACGACCATGGTCGCTGTTAGCAGGGCCGCTCCCCACATGACGGCCTTCATGAACCGCTCCTCGAGCCGGCCATGCATCAATAGTTCACCTCCTTGCGGCGCCACCAGTTTATGGAAAGGTTCAGCATCATGATGAAGACAAAGAGCACAACTCCCGTGGCAAAGAGAGCCTCCATGTGATCCCCGTGAGCATAGGCCATCTCAATGACAATGTTGGCCGTAAGTGTTCGAACCGGATCCAGAACGGAGGATGGCATACCCGGGACGTTACCCGTCACCATGATGACGGCCATGGTCTCTCCGATGGCCCGGCCCATGCCGAGAATCACACCAGTCACAATCCCCTGCATCGCAGCTGGAACCTGCACGTGCTTCACTGTTTGCCAATGCGTAGCACCGAGAGCCATGGAACCTTCCTTGAATTCCCGCGGCACACTCCTCAGGGCATCTTCGGATAGATTGATGATCGTTGGCAAAATCATGATCGCAAGAATAATCGCCCCCGCCACTGCACTGAAGCCACTGCCTCCAAAGAAATTTCTCAGGAAGGGAACCAGAACGACCAGGCCCCAAAAACCATACACCACAGAGGGAATCCCTGCCAGGAGTTGAATCGTAGGTCGAAGCACATTGGCCACCCTCTCTGGCGCGAATTCCGCCATGAACACGGCTCCAAGCAGACTGGCAGGCACCGCCAGGACGAGAGCACCGACGGTCACCATGATCGACCCGGCGATCATGGGTAAAATCCCAAACAGCCCCTGCAGCGGTCGCCAGACACGGCCAAACACCAGGTCAGAAAGCCCCTCGCGAACGATCAGGGGCAATCCACCTGCAAACACGAAAACCGTAATGATGGTCACCGCCACGATGGACGTCATCGCACAAACGAGGAGAGAACCCTCCAGGAGCCTCTCCTGTCGTCTTCGGCGTCTTCTTGCAGCGAGCTGATGCCGGGAATGCTCAGCCAAGAAGACTTCCTCCTCTCATGAAGCCGGGCGACAAGGGGTCTCTTTCGCTGACGTGAAAGAGACCCCGAACATGTACATGCTCCAACATGGTCGCATCACCGGGCACTGACCAGCCCTGCCTCCTCGATGATGGATTGTGCTTCGGGACTCATCACGAAGTCAATGAACATCTTTGCCGGGCCCGAGGGTGTACCCTTCGTCACATAAAGGAAGGGTCGGGCAACCGGATAAGAGCCAGACACAATGTTGTCAACCGTAGGGTCTGCTCCTTCCACTGAAATGGCTGTGACCGCATCATCCAGTGCAGCCAGCGAGATATAGCTAATGGAATTGGGATCTCCGGCTACCGTGGTCTTGCAGGCACCCGTTGAGTTCTGCACGATCGCGTCCGGGCTAATGGCTTCATCGTCCATCACGATCTCCTCGAAGGCTCCGCGAGTACCTGAACCCTCCTCGCGAGTCACGGCGATGATATCAGTGCTCGAGCCACCTACTTCACTCCAGTCCGTGATCTGGTGCGCAAAAATCATCCGCACTTGCTCCAGGGTCAACTCCCTGACAGTGTTGGAGGGATGAACCACAATCGCAATCCCATCGATCGCAATGACATATTCGGTGAGGTGCTGTTCTTCCTCCTTGAGATTCCTGGACGCCGCTCCGATTTCCGCGGCTCCATCCTCGGCGGCGCGCACACCTGCCGTGGACCCTCCCCCCTGTACGTTCACCGTGATGCCGCTGTTTGCATCCATAAACGCCTCCGCCAGAAGCTCTGAGACCGGCTGCACTGATGTCGAGCCGGCTACCGTTATGGATTGATCAGCGGCTCCGCATCCAAAGAGCACCAAGGCCAACACTGCGGCCATCGCCACTGCGAAAAGGAACTTCCTCTGCACTGTCAACAACCTCCCTCGATTGAGCAGATACCAAGCCTGTTTCCTCCTAGACGATAACACCGGAAAGGTCGCGGTGAGCTAAAGAAATGTAAAAGCAATGGCAAAGCTGTGTAAAGGTTAAACTTGCCGCGCCTGGTGCCGCGTAGGACCATCTTCACCGGAAAATCGTCTGGGAAAGAAAAACGAAAAGCGGAGGGCATCCGTGATGCCATGAAGCCGCCAGATTGGTGGGTCCTGCACCCAGGCAAAAATGCCGGATGAACGGTTCAATGGGCTGCTGCGGGCACAACGGTAACGACCGGGCTGTTTGGGTCTGATGTGCTAAAGATCATAAGAGATGACGGCAAACGCAAGTCTAGTCTTCATCGGGTAGGAGGCGGGGTCACCCCCGCCGTCCCCCCACACCACCGGACATGCGGGTCCGCATCCGGCGGTTCATGTTCGTTGACGATAGGTCATATCGGCCGTGATGATCGAGATCGTAGCAATCACTGTCGCGGGGTCCATGGTCAGTCTCCTTCGTGGCGTTCATTATCCGGGGTGTCGGGGGTCGCGGACTCG
>JAWOBW010000007.1:0-13515 GCA_046484105.1 Bacillota bacterium | reverse complement strand
ACGAGCAGACCCTGCAGATGGCCCGGGCCCAGCTGCGGGAGGCGGAGGCGGCAGTTCAGATGGTGCGGCGCCGTTTGGAGGATACAGTTATCCGGGCCCCCTCAGATGGGCAGATCGCCTACGTGCTGGTCGACCCCGGAGACATGGTGTCTCCCGGGATGGCGGTGGCCGGACTGGTTGACATCGACCCGGTATACGTGGATGCGGCGGTGAGTGAGAGAGTGATAGGGCACCTGGACCGGGGAGACGTCATCGGCGTGGATGTCGCGGCCACCTCGGAGACCTTCCGTGGGACACTTGAGCAGGTGGCTCCGGCGGCCGATCCCCAAACCGGGATGTTTCCCGTGCGCGTCACTGTGGATAACCCCGAGTGCAAGTTGAAGCCGGGAATGCTGGCCGAGCTGCTGCTGATCACCGAGAGGGTGGAAGGTGTCCTGGCTGTGCCGCGCCGGGCGGTGATGACCGTGGGAGCGGAACACCAGGTCTTCGTGGTCGTCGACGGCAGGGCGGAGCGCCGGCGGGTTCAGACCGGGCTGGAAAGCGATGAATACGTTCAGATCACAGAGGGGCTGAGCGAGGGAGAACGGGTGGTCGAGTCCGGCGCCGATTTCCTGGAAGACGGCACCCTCGTGGATGTCATTGAGGGGAGATAACTGTGGGTCTTGCCGCCCTGGCGATCAGGCGACCGGTGGCGACGGTCATGTTGGTGCTCATGGCGCTGTTTCTCGGGACAGTCGCGCTGCTGTACATGCCGTCGGACCTCCTGCCGGAGATCAAGTTTCCCGCCATTGCCGTCATCACCGAGTACGGGGGAGCCGGACCTCACGAGGTGGAGAACCTGGTCACCCGGCGGGTGGAGGAGGCCCTGGGCACCACCGCGGACGTCAGGCACATAAGCTCTGAATCCTCCGAGGGGCTCTCGCTGGTCATAGCTGAGTTCAACTGGGGTGTCGACATGGATATGGCCGCCCTCGAGGTACGGGAGAGCGTGGACTACATCGGCGACTACCTGCCCTCCGATGCCGGGGCGCCGATCGTGATCAAGACTGACCCATCCCTGCTTCCCATCATGCAGATCAGCCTCTCCGGTCCGTACGACCTGATCGAGCTGACGTACATGGCTGATCTGGTGGAGGCGAGGCTGGAGCGGATTGGGGGAGTGGCATCCGTCTCGGTCAGCGGCGGGGTGGTGGAGGAGATCGCCGTGGAGGCGGACCCGGTGCGACTCAATTCCCACGGCCTGACCCTTCACCAAGTCTGCACTGCCCTGTCGCGGGAGAACCTGAGTCTTCCCGGCGGGTACCTCTCGGAGGCCGGCCAGCGGTTGACGCTGCGCACGGTGGGAGAATTCGTAACCCTAGATGACGTCCGATCGGTGCACATCCTCACCCCCAGGGGAGCTGCCGTCTCCCTGGGGGACATCGCCCGCGTCAGCATAGTCGAACAGCAGACCGAGAGTAGGACCCGGCTGAACGCGGAGCCGGCCGTCACCATGTCGGTGCAGGAGCAGTCCGGGGCCAACACGGTGCAGGTGGCGCGGAACATACACCGGGCCCTGGTTGAGCTGCGCGATGAGCTGCCGGCGGATGTGGATATCACCGTGGTCGGCGACCAGTCGGATTTCATCAATCGGTCGATAGCCACCGTGAGCGAGAATGTCCTCTTCGGGGGAATGCTGGCCATCGCGATTCTGTACCTGTTTCTGGCCGACTTCCGGACCGTGCTGGTGATAGGACTGGCCATACCCATATCCGTAGTTTCCACCTTCGCGTTCATGTATTTCTCCGGTCTCACGCTCAACCTCGTATCCCTGGGAGGGCTGGCTCTCGGGGTGGGAATGCTGGTGGACAATGCCATTGTGATTCTGGAGAACATCTTCCGGCACCGGGAGACGGGCGCCTCTCCGGAGGAGGCGGCGGTCCGGGGCACCGGCGAGGTGGCCGGGGCAGTGACGGCCTCAACTCTCACCACCGTGGCCGTGTTTCTGCCGGTGGTGTTCATTGAGGGACTGGCGGCGCAGATCTTCCGGCAGCTGGCAATGACCATCTCCTTTTCGCTGGCCAGCTCCCTTCTGGTGTCACTCACCTTCGTGCCCATGGCCGCGGGCATCTTTCTCCGGCGGGATGCCCGCCGCAGCGGCGGCCTGGCCGCCCGCAGTGCGGCCCTGCAGGACCGCCTGCGGGACCGGTATGGTGACCTGGTGCGCTCGGGCCTCCGGCGGCGGTTTCTGATAGCCGGCTCGGCCCTGGTTCTCTTCGCCGGTGCGGTCGCCGTCGCGCTGTCGATGCCGCGTCTGTTTCTCCCCGCGATGGACCAGCGGCAGGTAGATATCGAGGTCAGCCTGCCGCGCGGAGCGGTGCTGGACCGGACGGACCGGGTCATGCGGCAGATCGAAGCCATCGTCCTCGACCGGGATGACGTGGAGTTTGCCTTCGTCAGTGCGGGCCGCCAGACGGGGACGGCAGGTTTTCGCGGAGGCAGTGCCGATGTGGGTGGCGGCCTGGTGCAGCTGGTACCGCGGGGAAGGGACGTTCCCTCCACCTACGAGGTGATGGCGGATCTGCGCCGGGAGTTCCAGGGGATTGCCGGGGCCGAGATACTGGTCTCCCTCTCCTCCAGCATCGCCGGAGAGGATCAGCTCATGCAGGCGCCAGTCGCCGTCTCCGTACTGGGAGATGATCTCGACACGGTGGTGAGCCTGGCGGAGCAGATCAGGCAACTGGTCAAGGAGGTGCCCGGCACGGTCAATGTCCGCAGCACCTGGGAGGAGGGAGCCCCGGAGGTGCAGCTGCGCGTCAATCGCCAGCTGGCGTCACAGTTCGGCCTGACCGTCGCCGACGTGGCGATGACGATCAGGGCAGCCGTCGAGGGCGAGGTTGCCACCAGATACCGCCTGGGTGAGCGTGACATCGACGTCAGGGTCATGCTCTCAGAGCTCCATCGGGGGGATCTCACCTCCGTGCAGCAGATGACTCTCCTGACGCCGACGGGTGCGCAGGTGTCTGTTGGGCAGCTGGCCGAAACGGACAGGGAATCGGGACCGACCACCATATTTCGGCAGGACCAGGCGCGGACGGTTGAGGTTCAGGCTGATCTGGACGGGCGGGGCCTCAGCTCCGTCATGGATGACATCCGCGCCGGCGTGGAGGATCTCAGCCTGCCCTCCGGATATGCGGTGCAGTACGGCGGTGAGACCCAGGAGATGATGGAGGCCTTCGAGGTCCTGGGCGGGGCCTTCCTCATTGGCTGCATCCTGATGTACATGGTCCTGGCGGCGCAGTTTGAGTCCTTCCTGCAGCCGCTCATCGTGATGGTCACCATACCGCTGGCCATGATCGGGGTGGTGGCCGCCCTGCAGGTGTGGGGCCTGGCCCTGTCTGTGCCGGCCATCGTCGGGGTGATCGGGATGGCCGGGATTGTGGTCAACAACAGCATCGTGATGATAACTTACATGAATCAGCTCCGGGCCGACGGGAAGTCGGCGGCGGAGGCCATCGTGCGGGGGGCAGTTGTGCGGCTCAGACCGGTGTTGATGACCTCGACCACCACCATTCTCGGCCTTCTTCCCATGGCGCTGGAGAGCGGGGACGGGGCGGAGATGCAGAACGCAATGGCGGCCTCGGTCCTGGGCGGGCTGCTGGTCTCAACTGCACTGACGCTCTTTGTGGTTCCCGCAGTATACAGCTTCTTCACCGGAGGGGAGACTGGCAATGAACAGGCTTAAGGTCCTGACGATTCTGACTACGGCGTCGCTTGCCCTGCTGACTGCCTCTGTCTCCGCGGGAGGGAATGCCGGCGGGTTGACTCTGGAGAAGGCGGTGGAGACTGCCCGGAGCAGTTCTCCCGCGGTGGAGCTGGCGGAGGTGCAGCAGGAGAAGGCGGAGCTTGAGGCGGAGCAGGCCGCCGAGGCCGCCCGGACGATTCCCGCGGACTCGGTCGACTCCTACAGCGCGGCACTGCTGAAATATCTGTATCCGGAGCAGGCACTGGTGTCGAGCCAGCTGGCCAGGCGCAGAACCCGGGCGGCGCGAGAGGACGTCGCCCTGCAGGTCGAGACTGCCTATCGCGGTCTGCAGATGGCCCGGCAGATGGCGCGCGCGACCGAGGTGGGCCTGCGCGTCGCCCGCGAGGGGTTGGGTGTTGCCCGGGACATGCACGCGTCGGGCATGATCACCCGGGCAGAGGTACTGGTCGCCGAGCGCGAGGTCGAGGCAATGAGGAGCATGTGGGTTTCGAGCCAGGTGGGAGGCGAGAGGGCCGCCCTTGCCCTCGCCCTCCTGCTGGGCCGGGATCCGGGAGAAGACCTCGTGCTCGCGGAGGATGAACCTCGGCATGCCTCCCCGGAGGACATTGACCTGGAGGCGCAGGTGGGGAAGGCTCTCAGGGACAGGTACGAGATAGCCGAGGCCAACGCGATGGTGGACGTGGCCAGCTACCAGTTGGACCTGGCCCGGGAGTATCCGCCTGACCCGTCCTTCCGCTGGTCCGACCTAATTCCCTTCGACCCGCCGGAGGGCGACGGGGTGGAGGATGAATACACCCTGCCGATTGCCCAGCTGGAGTACCGCGAGGCGCGGCTGGTGCGCACGCTGCAAAGAAGCGAGGTAGAACACCAGGTGCGGACTCTCTACTGGGAGATCAGGGAGTCCGAGCAGAGGGTCGAGGAGGCGAGAGCAGGACTGCGGGCGGCAGAAGAGGCCTGGCGGGTGGCCCGGCTGAAGTTCGACGCGGAGATGCTGTCGAGGCTGGATCTTCTCCGGGCAAACCTCGAGCGGATTCAATGTGAGGCCGGTCATGTCAGCGCCCTCTACGAGCACGAGCTGGCCGTTGCCCGGTTCCAACACGCCTGCGGACGCGGCTCATCCGCCGGACTGGAGGGAGGGATTTGAGATGGAGTCGGGGAGAACAGATGAGAAAGGGCAGCGCATAGTCGACGCTGCCATCTCCGTATTCTCCGAGGCCGGCTTCAGCAACGCCACCATGCAGGATGTGGCCAGCAGGGCGGGCGTGGGGAAGGGGACCATCTACCTGTATTTCTCCAGCAAGGAGGACCTTCTGGAGAAGATGCTCCTGTCAGTGCTGGAGGAATTCCTGTGTGAGCTCAGGGAGGTGGCTGCCCGCCCGGGAGACAGCCGGACCCGGCTGAGGCGGCTCTTTGCCCACGTTCTCGGTGAGGCGGACAGCAACCGCGAGAAGGTGAACCTGCTGCTGCAGGGACCCATCGACATCGGGGGAGCATTGAAGCGGAAGCTCTTGACCCTGAAAGGCGAGATCATGGACATCATCTCGTCGCTTCTGGAAGACGGCATTGCGACTGGTGAGATCCAACCGGTGAACGTACAGGTGATGACGCACCTGATCTCCGGGGGGATGGATTCTCTGGCCGCGGCCAGGCTGTGGGAATACGAGGAGCTGGTGGCGAAAGCCCGCGGGCAGGACTGGCCTAAAGAGCTGGCTCAGCGGGTCGTCGACTGCCTGTGGTCGGGAATGAAAGGCGCGGGCGAAGGGTAGGGGTGGTGGCCAGCCGTAGCGTCCGGTGACCGGCGGCCGGCCATTGCTGCCCGTTCTCACATGTCCCCGCGCCCACCGCGCGGACCTGTCGACAGATCCGTCAGGACTGCCCGCACGGGAGATCCCTCGGCGTCGACTATCTTCAGGGGCAGGGCCACAAGGTGGTACACGCCGGGACTCACCCCGTCCAGGTTGAGGCCTTCCAGCAGCACCATGCCGCTCTCCAGGGTTGCGCGGTGGGCCGGGTGAGAGGTCGAGTCGACCGGGTCAATGGAGGGGGCGTCGGTCCCCAGGAGGAAGACTTCCCGCTGCAGGAGCCAGTCCACCGCCTCCCGGGCCAGGGAGACGAAGTCGGTGCGAAAGGGGCGGCCGGGAACGTATCCGGTGCGCATCAGGATGCGCGGGGGGAGCGAGGGGGCCATGGTGTACAGCTGGCCGGCCGCCTGCTGCAGAACATCGGCTCCCGCGAGATCGTCCTCCAGGTGCGGGCGCAGGTCCAGCACCGCGCAGGGGCCCATCACTATCTCGGGTGGAATCTGATCGATGGTGATCCCGTCCCGGATGAAGTGGGAGGGTGCATCCATGTGGGTGCCGAAATGAGAGCTGAGGCTGAGCGCGGAGACATTTGCCGCGTCACCCGAGCTGATCCGCCGTTTCCAGTTGAGTTTGAATCCAGCGTCACCCGGCCAGGGGGCTATGTCTTCGGAAACCGGCAGGGTGATGTCGTGAATGAGTCTTTTCACATTGCCATCTCCTTTCGCCATCGCGTCCTGTGCAGCTCATCGAGAGTGTAGCACGTCCGCCGCCCGGTGGGAATGCCGGTGAAGTCTCCGACGCCGACGGGTACCGTGGATCGAATGCGAGTATTCATCTGGAAGAGGGATCGGGGAGAGGACATCGCCAATCGCCTGGGGTGAGAATCGGTCCTCCGGGGACGGTGGGGATGGGCCTCGTGGATGGAATCGCCGCGGGGATCGACCAGCTGTCGATGCAATTTGGCTACTTCGTGGGATCAGTCTCTCCCGCCGGCTCGGAGCTGGTGGTTGCGACCGGGCCTTTCCGCGCCGTCGAGGCGGCGAAGGCGGCCGGCGCCGAGGTCGTGATAGTCGACACGTGTGGAGCGGTCTGGGGGGTGGGGGGCAGAAGACTGAAGTAACTCGAGTTGAACTGCTCAAACCGAAGTATGTGCTCGCACTGCAGCATCGGGATGAGATCAGCCACCTGCTCGGAGCCGTGCGGGGGCGGCGGGACACTGAGATCGTCGATCTTCCCGCCCTGCCCGGAGTCAGAAGACGGAGTCGGTGGGAGAGACGTCGACTCCGGCAGCAGAGGTTCTCCCGTCATTTCTCCGGGGCCGTTCGACAAGAGATCAGGGTGGCTCTGGAGCGGACGTTCCTGGGTACGGGGCGCCGACTGCCTCCCGGGACCCGGGGGCAGCTGTCCCGGATCCTCGGGGGCTGCGTCCTGCACGCTGAGCGCACTCCCGAGGGGCTGTGTCTGGTTGTGGACGAGGACTGTGACCTGGGAAAGGTGAGGGATCTGCGGGAGGTCACCGGTCGGGCGGTAGTGCTGCGCCACGGCGATCTCAGCAGCCTGTTGGTCGACCTCAGCGACGCCGAGGGTGAATTCCTGGACGTGGGCATTCTCGAGAGGCTGGATTTCGAGCACTGGAGTGCCAGACTGTTGGCCCTGGAGGATGCAGTCGCAAAAGTGGCACAGATCAGTCTGGGCAGGTTCAGGGTCGGCCCAAACGGCAGCGAGCTGGGCTTCAGCCGTGCGGTCACGTTCGTGTGATCACGGCCCCGCCTCCGGCGGCGGGAGGTGGTTGAGGGAGGCGCCCGCAGTACGCGGTCACTGGGTTGTGGCCGGCCTGTGAGCCTGTGTGCTAGAATTAGATAATCCATACAATCAATCTCATCCGATCTGCTTCCTGAAGGGAATGGTCTCATGGGCGACAATGGGCGGGATGCAGTCATTGAGTGCTCCCTGAAGTACTCCCTGTGTGGTGTCGACGGTGGTGGCGCAGAAGAGGGCGAGGCCACAGCGCGGGTTACCGAGGAAACTCTGGACCTCCTTCCCTCTTCCGGAGAGGCCCTCCTGTTCACATTGAGAGAGATCACGGACATTACCGCCTCCGACTACCGTCTCGCACTGGACCTGTCGTCCGGAGAGCGTCTCATCCTCTATCACCTCGGTTATCAGTACGAAGATTTCTGTCGGGTACTCTCTCGCATGAGAAACGAGATGATTATCGGGGATCTGCTCATGAAGGAGAGTCTCCTGACGCCGGGGATGAAGGCCAGGTATGTACACGAAGATGATGAGGGAGGGCAGGAGGCGGGCGACTGCGAGGTCCGCCTGTACGAGACGGCCCTGGTGGTGATTCCCGAAGCTGCGGACATAGTGCGTCTCCCCTACAGCTACATATCCAGTGTGCGCGAGGAGGACTACACGCTGGAGGTACAGGTGGAGGAGGCGGGGAGTTTCGTCTTATCGCACCTCGGTCGCCGGCTCGATCATCTTCGCAGATCGCTCGCGGACGTGATGAGCGAGCTGGCCCTGGCGACCCAGCGCCAGCTGGGTGAGCTGGTCCCAACCGTGAGTCCCTCGGTCATCCGCCGCGCGGCCCGTCTGCTGAGGGACGGCCGGGCGGCCAGGCGCACTGACCTGGAGGCAATCAGTCTCGAGCTGTGGTCCGGTTTGGAGGATAACCTGGTGGACGCCGGGGCGTCGGGTGAGTATGCGTTCCTCAAGACCCTGGCCCAGCGGGACAGGATGTGCATCGGGTTCAAGCGAGGGTTGATGGGAGACCTGACCGGCGAATACATCTGGTTCCTGGTGCCCATATATGACACCGACCCCGACCGCCCCGGCAATGCCGTCGCCATGGAGGCACTCTCCGAGGGCGGGGGCAGGGCCACGTATTTCTTCCGGATCACCGGCCGGGGCGAATATCGAAGGGCTCCCGGGCTTGATTTTCTGCACCGCGAGACCGATGCATTTATCAGGGATATGAACCGCTGCATGCTGGCCATCAATTTCCGCCGGGAGCCCATCTACTTCCCGGAGGAAAGATTGATGGACCCCCGTTACGTCCACTACCGGGTGGCGGTTGAGAGGATACCGGAGCTGAAGACCCTGCGGGAGCACTTCATCGGCCGGGTCATCCATCATTCTCCCGCGCAGTGGGAGCGGGATGTCACGGACCTGCTGCGGTTCAATGTTTCGGTTGAAGAGGATGGCCGCCGCTGGCAGAGGACGGAAGGGGATGCGGAGCCGGAGAAGTCCCAATGAGTCCGGCGGCAGGAGAGGGGGAATTGACATGATCGGGTACAAGCAACCCTGCCGGTACTGCGAAACCCTGGTGGACCCCAATGCGTCCGTGTGTCCGATGTGCGGCAAGGTCAATCCCGCCGGGCCGCTGAGGTGTCCGGTGTGCCGGAACCCGACGCGCAGGCAGTGGGTAAACTGCAGCAACTGCGGTACATCGTTGAGGTTAACCTGTCCGCAGTGCGGGGAGGAGACTTTCCTGGGCGATTACTGTGATCACTGTGGGGAGCGACTTGTGGTGGTCTGCCCGAATCCCAAGTGCGGGGCGGAGCAGCCTCCGGTGAGTGATACCTGCCTCAAGTGCGGCAAGCCCATGAAGTAGAATCATACGGGAGGGTGGTGTGAAGATGAGCAAGCTAAAGGCGTTCACCAGCAACCATGCCGACAACAGTACCGAGGCCGGCTTCCAGTTCACGTTCTTCTGCGACATCTGCCGCGACGGCTACAAGACCGAGTTCGTGGAATCGAAGAGCTACAAGAAGGGCAGCATGATGCGCGGCCTGGGCCGAATCGCGTCCATCGGGGCTTCCCTGGCGGGTAAACACGGTATGGGGTGGCAGATCCAGCGGGGCTCGGATGTCATCGGCGACCGGTACCGGGGCATGTCCCCGGAGTGGCACAGGGAGAGGGAAAAGGCATTTGAGCTGGCGCAGAACGAGGCCAAGGGGCATTTCCAACGCTGCCCCAAGTGTCACAAGTGGGTTTGTGCCAACTGCTGGAACGAGGAGGCCGGTCTGTGCGTGAATGATGCGCCCCGGGCGGGGGCGGAAATATCATCTGCGCGGGCCCAGAAGATGGTCTCGGACATCAAGCAGAAGGCCGGCGAGACGCAGGTCTTCACTGGCGAGATCGAAAGCAAGCAGACTGTGTGCCCGCAGTGCGGAAAACCGGCCGGAGAGGGCAAGTTCTGCAGCAACTGCGGGGCCAACCTCTCGCTGGTCGTGTGCGAAAAGTGCGGCACTGAGAGTCCGGCTGGCACCCGTTTCTGCGGAGAGTGCGGAAATAGGCTGGAGTAGCTGCCGGCGGTATTCGGCGGTTCGCCCCTTGGCGGGCGAACCGCCCCTCCCTTCTATTCTGCACGTGTCCACCTGCCCGACCGCCGGCGACGCGGCGCGAACAGACTGCGCGGAAGCCGGTGCCGGGTGAATCCGGGTATGCCGCCTGTCACACCAGGAGGTGCTGATGATAAGGATCGCCGTCAGTGGAATACCCCGCGGCTTTCACTTCCCGCATCCGGATGGCAACTGGCTTCAACGGGAGCACCGGGAGCAGATACTGTCCCTCTCCGGCGACATTGAGCTGTTGGAGATACCCGCCCACCGGGTCGGAGAAGCTGATCTGTCCCGGGTGGAGGTGCTGCTCGCCGAGGGAGGTAACAGGTCCCACTATCGTGGGGAACTCGACTGGGAAGACTACCAGCGGTTCTTCGTCCCGTCGCTCAGGTGGGTGCAGCTGTGCAGCACCGGCTTTCGCGACAACGTCACCCCGCAGATCTTGGATGGATCAGTGATCCTCACCAACATCCCCGGACTGCACACCCTGCCGATCGCCGAGAGTGTACTGGCCGCCATGCTGGCTCACGCCAAGAACTTCAGGCTGAGGCGTCTGGACCAGCGGGCGAGGTGTTGGCGGCAGAGGGACAATGACGAGATGTCGGGAAGAACCGTCCTGATCATCGGCCTGGGAAGCATCGGCAGGGCGGTGGCGCGGTTGTGCCGGTCGTTCGGGATGCGAGTCCTCGGAACGAGGCGCAGGGCGGAGCCCGTCGACGGTGTGGACACCGTGTTTGCCCCGGAGGAGCTGGCGACACACCTGCCGGAGGCCGACTACATAGTGATGGCCGTACCGTTGACCGACGAGACGGAGGGAATGCTGGCAGCTGACGCCTTTGCTGCCATGAAGAGGTCAGCCTACCTGGTCAATGTCGGCCGGGGTGGGACAGTCGACGGGGAAGCGCTGCTGAATGCACTGCGCGAAGGACAGATCGCCGGCGCGTACCTGGATGTGTTTGACCGCGAGCCGCTGCCGCTGGGCTGCGAGTCGTGGGACATCGAAAGTGTGTTCATCGTGCCTCATGACAGTCATTCATCGCCCCGCATCGGCGACCGGGTGGTGGATGCTTTCTGTCGGAACCTGCAGCGGTATCTGCGCGGAGATCGGTTGATGAATGTCTGCGACCCCAGGCGAGGTTACTGATGCCATGAATGACGAGGCGGGGAGGGCGGGCGTGGCGCCAACTCCTGGGTGACGAGTCACCTGGACCGCCCCGCGCGGAAGATCGGCCGGAGTCAATCTGAGACGGTGGGACGACGGAGATCGGGAAAGGGTGTTGGACATGCTGGACACCGATGCGAGCATAGGTTTCATTGGAACCGGGGTCATGGGAAGCAGTATGGCCCGGAACCTTTTGCGCGCCGGCTATTCGGTGCGTGTGTACACGCGGACGAAATCGAAAGCGGAGGATGTACTGAGGGATGGCGCCCAGTGGAAGGACGGCACCGCGGAGGTGGCTGCCGGGTCGGACGTGATCATAACCATGGTCGGGTTCCCGGATGACGTCGAGCAGGTCTACTTCGGGGATGCGGGCATACTGGAGAATGCCAGACCCGGTGCATGTGTGGTTGACATGACCACCTCGCGGCCCTCGCTGGCCGAGGAGATTCACCGTCGGGCGGCATCCAGGGGGATCCTCGCCCTCGATGCCCCCGTATCCGGGGGTGACGTCGGCGCCCGCGAGGGAACCCTGGCCATCATGGTTGGAGGCGATGAGGAAGCATTCCGGGCGGTCCTTCCGATTCTCGAGGTCATGGGTGGCAACATCGTTCTGCAGGGTCCCGCGGGAGCGGGTCAGCACACCAAGATGTGCAACCAGATTGCCATTGCCTCGAACATGGTGGGGGTGTGTGAGACCATTGCCTATGCCAGAGGGGCGGGCCTGGATCCCACCCGGGTGCTGGACAGTATCACCACGGGGGCGGCCGGCAGCTGGTCTCTGAGTAATCTCGCTCCGCGCATGATTGCGGGAAACTTCGATCCCGGCTTCTACGTGAAGCACTTCATCAAGGACATGACCATCGCGCTGGAGTCGGCCGGCGAGATGGGCCTGATGACGCCCGGGTTGGAGCTTTCGCTGTCACTGTACAGGCAGTTGGCGGAGCGGGGCGAGGAGGATGCCGGCACGCAGGCGCTGCTGAAGCTGTTCGAGAAGTAGGGGAAGATCGGGTGCGGGTCCCGGCCACAGGCAACCCACAGTCCATGGCGCCGGGCATTTGATCGGTGACCTCGGCCGCCCGCACCTGTCGTCTTCACCGATGAGACGCGGCTGTTAGCCTCCGTCCGGGAGGCGCCGCTCACATTTCGCCGGCCAGGATGGAGTGGGCCGTCTCGATCTGCCTCCGGATATTCTCGGGGGAGGTGCCTCCCCTGGAGGTGCGGCTGGCCGCGCATCGCCCCGGGTCTACGGTGTCGATGATGTCGGCAGAGAACAGCTCCGAGAATTCCCTCCACTCCTCGGGGGGTAGCTGGTGCAGGTATATGCCCCTGTCGAGGCAGTGACGTACCACCCGGCCGACCGTGTGGTGTGCCTGGCGGAAGGGCATACCGCGGGCCACCAGGTAGTCGGCCGCATCGGTGGCGGGTGAGAAGTCGCGGTGGGCGGCGCTGTGCATGCGCTCTCTGTCTATGTGCAGGGAGCTTATCATGCCCTCCATTGCCCGCAGGCAGGCCTTCACCGTGTCGACCGTGTCAAAGGTGGCCTCCTTGTCCTCCTGCATGTCGCTGTTGTACGTCAGGGGCAGCCCCTTCATGACGGTGAGCAGCGCCGTGAGATTTCCGTACACCCGTCCCGTTCTGCCGCGGATCAGCTCGGCGGTGTCGGGGTTTTTCTTCTGGGGCATGATGCTGGAACCGGTGGCGAATGCGTCGTCGATCTGCACAAAGGCGAACTCCTCGCTGGACCAGAGCACCAGTTCCTCGCCCAGGCGACTCAGGTGCATCATGGTCACCGCCGAGGCGAAGCAGAACTCGAGGAGAAAGTCACGGTCGGAGACGGCGTCCATGCTGTTGTCATACACCTCCGCGAAACCCAGCTCCCGGGCGGTGAACTCGGGATCCACCGGATGTGAGGTGCCGGCCAGGGCGGCGGAACCCAGGGGCGAGATGTCCGTTCGTTTCAGGCAGTCGGAAAACCGCTGCCGATCCCGCTGCAGCATGAAGAAGTAGGCCAGGAGGTGGTGGGCCAGCAGCACCGGTTGGGCCCGCTGCATGTGTGTGTATCCGGGCATGATCACCCCGACGCTTTCCTCCGCCCGCCGCAGAAGCGACCGCTGAAGCCCGGCGATGAGTCGCCTCACGGCCGCTATCTCGTCCTTGATGTAGAGGTGCATGTCCGTGGCGACCTGGTCATTGCGGCTTCTGGCGGTGTGCAGTCTCCCGGCGGCCGCCCCGATTCGTTCGGTGAGTAGAGCCTCTACGTTCATGTGAATGTCCTCGTGGGCGGGGGAGAGATCCGCCGTTCCCTCCTCAATGTCATCCCGAACGGCCTGTAGCCCGGCCATGATATCTCTGGCGTCCTCGTCGCTGATGATCCCCTGCCGCGCCAGCATGCGGGCGTGCACCATGCTGCCGAGGATGTCGTGATGATAGAGACGTCGGTCGTACCGGATTGATGCAGTG
>JAWOBW010000302.1:0-3793 GCA_046484105.1 Bacillota bacterium | reverse complement strand
CTTCTCTACATTAATAAGAGCACGACCTGCCGGAGCTGCGAGGGGCTCTGTCAACCCGAGATCGCACCTCAGCTGACGCCCTGGAGCACTCCTGCTCAGGCCTTATCGGTGAGACGTTCGAATACCACCCGGGCTTGTTGCAACATCGGAGGGTGATCGTCTTCGACTGCCTCCAGTCCGCTCTCCAGCAGAGTCTCGTCATAGTCAACCAGGGCGAGGATTTCGCCGGGAAGGTGCTCCCTCAGATACTGCCTCTCGCGCTCCGTCCTTATCTTGTTGCCGATGAAGCCCACTCTGGCGATGCCCGCCTCCCGGGCGAGCCTGTCTATCACGCCGGCCGTCTCTATGCTGATCCTGCTGGGTTCACAGACCACCAGCATCCAGTCCACACCGGCGGCAGTTCCCCGGGTCAGGTGCTCGATCCCCGCACCCATGTCCATGATAACCACCTCGTCCCGGTAGAAGACCAGGGAATTGATGATTGAGCGCAGGAAGCTGTTCTCCGGGCAGTAACAGGCGGAGCTGGCGGCCTTAATGGAGCCCATGCGCAGGAAGTTGACACCGTCGTGTTCGACGGCGTAGTCCTCGAGTATGTCATCGACGTCGGGGTTGAGGGTGAAGATTCCCCCCTTGGCGCCCACTCTCTCGGCTATGATGTCCTCGAGTTCTATGAGCGGCTTGATCTCCTCGGTTATCCCCAACATGGAGGCCAGGTTGGCGTCGGGATCGGCGTCGATGGCATAGACGCGATACCCCTCACTGGCGAACACCCGGGCCAGACCGGCGGACAGGGTCGTCTTGCCCGTCCCGCCCTTTCCTGAGATGGCCAACTTCATGATCTCACTTCCGTTTCCGTCAATGTAAATTCTGACAGGCCGCAGCTGCCTGCTGACTCATCCGCGACCCATCAGAATCATACCGTCTTTCTGGGTGAATAGAAAATCCCCCCCGGAGTATCGGGCGCTGGCTCCGAGCTGGGCGATAACTGTATTCGTAACCTGGGACCCCTGGGGGACGAATTCACCGTCTGTCGGCGCGCGCAGCTGTGAAGAGTGAGAGGTATCGGCAGGCGCGCATTTTCCGGGGCCGCAGTGCGGCTTCACGATAGTGCGCCGTTGGCATTCTAAGGTAGTATGAAGTACTTGACAAGGGAATGTACCGATACATTACGATATCAATGTACGTGCTCACGCCAATTAATGCGCAATGTACCTGCCGCGGGAGGATTGGTGACCGGAACGCATAACTAATCAAGGGTGGATTCATGGTCGTGTCGTCATCGTATGTAAGTTAGGAGGCCCGCCAAGATGCCTAAGTCTAAGAAGAGGACAGTAGAAGAAAAGTCCCACGATGCCGCCAGCCGCAAGATGATCGAGGCTGCTGGCCAGGCGGAGCTTGAACTGGTATGGGACCGGTATGAAGCCCAGTCTCCGCAATGCCCGTTCGGTTCACAGGGCATGTGCTGCCGCATCTGTTCCATGGGGCCATGCCGGATCATGCCTGGCACCAAGAGGGACCGCGGTGCGTGCGGGGCCACTGCCGAGACGGTGGTCGCGAGGAACTTCATCCGCATGATTGCGGGAGGCGCTGCAGCGCACTCGGATCACGGACGCGCCGTCGCCCACACATTCATCCGGGCGGCCCGTGGAGAGGCTCCGGGCTATGAGATCAAGGACGAGGAGAAGCTTCGAGAGGTTGCCCCGTTTTTCAACATCGAGGTTGAGGGTAGAGACAAAAGCGAGATTGCCGAGGAGCTGGGCAGGGCGGCGCTGGCAGAGTTCGGGCAGCAGGAGGGCGAGCTGAGCCTGGTCAAACGAGCCCCGGAGAGGCGGCAGAGGCTGTGGCGGGACCTCGGTGTGATGCCCCGGGGAGTGGACCGCGAGATCGTCGAGATCATGCACCGGACGCACATGGGTGTGGATCAGGACTACCGCAATCTGATGGTGCAGGGCACGCGCAGCGCTCTGGCCGACGGCTGGGGAGGCTCGATGATAGCCACGGAACTGCAGGACATCATGTTCGGCACACCCGGACACCCCTGGCAGACCGAATCCCGCACGCCGGTCAAGGCAGAGACGAACCTCGGGGTCCTCAAGGACGACCAGGTCAACATCATCGTCCACGGACATGAACCCATCCTCTCCGAGATGGTGGTCATAGCGTCCCGGGATCCGGAACTGCTGGAAATGGCCGAGAAGGTTGGGGCCAAGGGCATAAACGTCGCTGGCATCTGCTGCACGGCAAATGAGATTCTCATGCGACACGGAGTCCCGGTGGCAGGTAACTTCCTGCAGCAGGAGCTGGCCATCGCCACTGGTGCGGTGGAGATGATGATGGTCGACGTGCAATGCATCATGCAGTCCCTGAGCCGCATAGTTGCGGACTTTCACACCGAGCTGGTGACGACGACGGATAAGGCCAAGATCGAGGGCGCCAGGCACTTCGAATTTGACGAGGACGACGCGCTGGAGTCCGCGCGCGAGATCGTCAAGATGGCCATTGCCAACTATCCCAACCGACGGGGAGTCAACATCCCCGAGGACAAGAACGAGGCCATAGCAGGTTTCTCCCACGAATACATCAAGTACATGCTGGGCGGCAGTTTCAGGTCCTCCTACTGGCCGCTGAATAGCAACATCATCGACGGACGGATCCGGGGTGTCGCGGGTGTGGTCGGCTGCAACAACGCCGCCGTCTCGCATGACGCCGTTCACGTGCCCCTGGTCGAGGAACTCATCGCCAATGATGTCCTGGTTGTGCAGACTGGATGCTCGGCCATTGCCTCCGCCAAGGCGGGCCTCATGCAGCCGGAGACCGCGGTGCTGAAGGCCGGGAAGGGCCTCGCCGAGGTGTGCGAGACGGTGGGAATCCCGCCGGTGCTGCACGCGGGTTCCTGTGTTGACAACAGCAGAATCCTGATCGCCCTCAGCGAGATGGTGCAGGTCGGCAAGCAGAACAGCCGCCTGGCCCTGGGGGATGACATCAGCGATCTGCCCGTGGCGGGAGCGGCGCCGGAGTGGATGAGTGAGAAGGCAATATCCATCGGCCACTACTTCGTGGCTTCCGGTGTCTACACCGTATTCGGGGTCAGCTTCCCCACCGTCGGCAGCGACAGGTTCACGAAGTATCTCTTCGAGGAGTACAGCGACATCATCGGCGGCAATTGGGCGTTCGAGCCCGATCCGCACAAGATGGCTGCAATGATCATAGATCACATCGACGAGAAGCGCCGTGCACTCGGCATTGAGAAGGCCCGAGAGAGAACTCTGTTCGACATGGAGATGAGAAGGAAGCTGGAAGCTGAGGGATGATGACTGACCCTCAGCGGAAGTCGCGACATCCAGGCAGGGGGGTAGGACAATGTCGAAACTGATCGCGTCTGCAGCAATCAGGGGCGCTCATGAAGTGGCAGAACGAGCTGAGAAGGAGCTGCAGCTGGCTCTCGAAACGTATGGCGAGGACCAGCGAGTGGAGTTTCCCAACACCGCGTATTATCTCCCGGTTTACTACGCCATGACTGGTGAGAAAGTGGAGACGGTGGGAGAGCTCCGGAGAATGATGGACCGGGTGAAGAGTCTACTTCCGTCGGTCCCGGCGGAGAAGATGTGGATGCCGTATCTCGGCCACACGCTGGATGCGGGCATGGCGACCCTATTCGCCGATGAGATCATTGAGTCAATCAAGTACCTGCAGGATCCGATCCCGTACCATTTGGAGGACAACTGTCCCTTTGAGGGAGACGATTTCTGGCTCGGCGCCGCCAACGATATCATCTTCCGCGCGCGGGGCATCG
>JAWOBW010000271.1:0-5019 GCA_046484105.1 Bacillota bacterium | reverse complement strand
CGATGTCAACACCAGGTTTGCCAGGGTGAACAGGAAGGCGGCGACTATGGCCACGCCGAAGCCCGCAACGGAGAAGCCCGGCACCAGAAAGGCCGTCAGCCACAGCAAAAAGCCACTGATGACGAAGGTGAAGATTCCCAGGGTGATGATGTTCAGCGGCAGGGTGATCAGGAGCAGAAGCGGCCGGATGGACGCGTTGGCCAGACCCAGAATGGCACCGGCGGCTACCAGCGGAATCACTCCGGAGTATTCCACGCCCGAAAGAAGATAGGCCACGATCATTATGATGACAACGTTGAGAAACCATCGCCTAAGCATTCCCCTCGCCCTCGCCTTCCTTCGCCTCGGGGATGATCACCCACGCAGCAATATAGAGGATGATGCCGGCTCCCTCGAGCAAGACAAATGCGGTCCACAGCAGGCGAATCAGGGTTACATCCACATCAAAATACTCGGCGACTCCGCCGCAGACTCCGGAGATCATTCGCTGGCGCCGCGAACGGCGCAGTTTCCTGACCACTTCCATTCCCCCCGTCCTGAAGATATGATTCTGTGTTGACAATATCGCAATTGGCCCGGTCGAATCCAGATGGATGCGGCAATCGGGGAAGGTGCCCTACCGTTCGATCCATTCCCTGTCTGCCTGCCCAGCAGGGATGGACCCGGCAATGCACAATGAATCATTCGCCAGCCCTCAAGTGAGCGATGATCCTCCGCACAAGCGCATCGACGTCGGCGGGCGGGAACACATGGCCCGTGTCCTCCAACCACAGGCCGGTTGCCTTCGGCAATACTCGGGCCAGTTTTCGCCCGTGCTCAACGGGGAGCAGCTCATCCTGGGTTCCATGCACTATCAGCGCAGGGACGTCGAGCGTTTTCAGCTGTTCATAGCGCGAACCGGATATGCTGACAGCCTTCTGGTGTTGAAGCGCCGCACTAATGCTGATGCCCGTTCGCTCCCGAAGGTCGAAGAGAACCATCTCGGCGATTTCCCTGATGTCCAGTTGCTCGTACCCCACAGCTGCAGTCATCTTCGCGATGCGTTCCTTGATTAGATTCCTCTCGCCGCCGGCCACCCGGTATCGCAGGATGGGAATCCCCTTCACCAGGGAGCTGATGAAATAGCGCGAGGACGGACCGGGCAGGTCAGGGTCTCCCACGTGACCAGACGTCATCATCAGGGTGAGGGATTTGACCCTCTCAGGGTGACGGATGGCGATCTCCTGTGCAATCATACCTCCCATGGAGAAACCAATGATGTGCGCCGTCTCAACGCCGAGTCCGTCCAGCACCGCCAGGGCATCGCCCGCCATGTCTGCTATGGTGTACGGGCTTCTGCGATCCCAGTCCTCAACCCTGTCCGACAGTCCAGTACCGCGTTGATCGTAGCGGATCACATGATAGCCGGAGCAGACAAATGCCCGCACAAATCCCTGGGGCCATTCGAGGGCACTGCCCCCAACTCCCATGATCAACAGAATCGTCGCTCGTGGTGACCCCACGGGTGAGATGCTCTCATACCAGATGTCGAGCCCGCTCGAGGACACGACTCCGGTTTCCCCGATGACCAGGTCGGGGAGGTCGCCCCTCAACACCTCGTCGATGATCGCATCGGTTTCTGCCGGCAGCCTCGGCCCGGCCTGGTAGATCCACGTGACCGTCGCCGCCAGCAGGGTCAGAAAGATCAGAATGCCAGGGGACATGACTCCCCACCTCCCCACAAATGATGCCCATTGCCACCGCAGAGCCATGGCCGGACTCGCTGAGGGTTTCTCGATCCTCCCCGGTAAACCTCCACTGTGAGGCATATTCAGCCGCGTGTTCGGCTCTGCAGAGGTGGATGAATGTCGATCACTCGATGCCAGCTGGGAAGGAGATGGCATGGCGCTTCAGCCGGCCGAAACGCCTGCGAGAGGTTCAGAGGACAGACGGGCGGGACGCATTCGCCCATTTCGTGCAGCTGCCCGTCGCCAATCGGGAGACGAACCCGGGGCCATCCCGACCAGCGCGAGAGATGCTACAGTATCGCGGATTGAATCGTCGGGCCATTGCCCGAGGTACCGGTGTTCCGGGAGTCCCACCCCGGTCTTCCGGAGCGGGACTCCCATCAGTCGCTTCAGGCAATCAGTTCCTGCCGATGGAGATGGTCCCGTTGGAGGTCTTGAGTCTCGCCTGCAGTTTGACCGGCTTCTGCTCGAATCCGGCCGTTCTTCCCTTGACGTGGGGATGCCGGCTCTTGCGATCATCAATCTCGTATTCGACAGCGTCCCACCCAACCTTGATTTTCCCGTTAGAGGTCCTGGCCTCAAAGTCCACTCCGACATCCGCTGTGGGCTGGTAGTCCAACAGGATCTTGCCGTTCGACGTCACCATGTCATACTCGGAATCGCTGTCAACCTTCGCGGGGGCCAGCCGTATTCTCCCGTTGGAGGTCTGTGCCCGCACCGAACCCGAGACACCCCCGACCTCGATCCTCCCGTTGGAAGTCTCCAGCCGCACCTCCCTTGCCTCCATGGCCTGGCACGCGACCCGGCCGTTGGACGTCACCGCCACCACATTCTCACACCTGACGTCGTCAATCTGTATGCGCCCGTTGGAGGTCAGCAGGTCCAGGTCATACCGGTACTCCCTCGGAAGGAAGAACTCGATCGACACGCTCGAGTTGGGAGGCATGTTCGACCGCCGGCCGTCGACGCTCAGAGCTGCACCCTCCTGCTCCACCTGGCAGAACCGTTCGGCCACCTCCCTGGCCTGCTCGCGGTCGCCGCCGCGAACCCTGGCCCTGATGACCACCCTGTACCCATCTGAATCCCAGCCGTTCACGTGAATCCGACCGTTGCGCGCCGCCCCCTTCAGGTCCACCCAGCCCCGTTCACCGACGGCCTCGGGTGAGAAGTTTCCGGTCAGCTCGCGCTCGTAGGAATAGCCCGGACCCCAGTTGAAGATCCCGGCGCTTTTGAGAGAACTGAGTGCTCCCTCCACCAGTCCGGGCAGGTCCTTCAGTTCGGTTTCGGAATACTTCTCACTCTCCCTGTGCTCCGATTCCGTCCCGAGGGCCTTCAGGAGCTTCTCCGCCTCCTCGGCATTTATCGTGCCCTCTTCCAGCATCTTCAGTACCCGGCGATGCTCAGATGCTTCCACCATCTATTTCTCCCCCCTGATGAGTTCCGCGGCCTCCGCCGCGGTCAGCTCGCCGGCCGCCACGCGGCCGAGAATCTCGATACGCCTGGCCCGCGCCTCTTCCCTGTCTCTGTCCTCATCCGCCGTGCCCGCGTCCACCTGAAAGCCCAGCGCACGGATCACGTTGTCCAGCCGATTCCTCACCGTCGGGTAGGAGATCCCCATCTCGCGCTCCACTTCCTTGATGTTGCCGCGTGAGCGGATGAAGGTCTCGAGGAATTCCATCTGCTCCCGGCTGAGGTGACAGAATTTGCACGTCTCAAATCTTCCCTCGACCGAGCTCCTGCAGGAGGGACAATAGAGCCTGGTCACCTCCATCTCGTCGCCACATACCGGGCAGCGTCCCAACATGTGCACTCTGGCCATTCGCTCTCCTCCTCAATCCTTAAGCTGCACATCGATGTTACCCAACCTCTTGGGTTAATAATAGGAACCCATATGCCAATTGTCAAGGGCAGGATGAAGATCTCTTTTGCCCGTGATGCCATCAGTCGGCGATCCACACCCGGCACGCCCGCAGAAATTCCCCTCAATGTCAGCATCCCCACGCGGGACTGGGACATAAGTCCGCCCATCTGACGTCGAAAATCGGCTTCGGGCAGTTGTTCTCAGCCAACTGGTCACCGTGATGGCGGAGGCATCGCGGTGCGGAGGAGACGGACCCGGACCCCCGCGGCGGGGGCCTCGGGTCATGTGCGGAGACGATATCCAGATCACTGCGGATGGAAAGGCTCCCCACGCGCCGGGCGGGCGGGGCTCGCCCGGCGCGACCGCGAGGGCTAACTGAGGTTTCGATTCTCCCATCTGCGGTATATGGACTGCAGGATGAGAAGAACGGCCAGAGCGGCGGCGAAAGACACGGCAAAGGCCACCACGACCTCGGCAACAGTGGCTCCCCTGGAGATGACCATTCCGGTGTGGGTGAGGGCCACTATCCCCGGAACCAGCCACAGGCGGCCAGACAAGCCGCCGAAGGGCTGAACCCCCCTGAGGGAGCTGGCCAGGGCGACGTAGCCGTTGGCCGCTATCCACAGGATGAAGGCATCGCCGAACTCAGAAAACTCCTGTCCGAGCGCGAAGATGCGATAGATCAGGATGATGGTGAGGCCCCACGATAGTATGGCAAAACCCCTCGACGTGACTGCCGCATTTGTTCTGCTGATTCGTTCATCGGTCCGCATGACTCAACCTTCTTCCACCCAGAATAGATCGTCGAGCCCCTTTCCGAAGACCAGGGCCAGCCTCAAACAAAGCTTGATGGTGGGATTGTACCTCTCAGCCTCGATCAGTCCGATGGTCTGTCGCGTCACCCCAATCTGCCCTGCGAGCTCCTGCTGGGTGAGGTTGCTCTGCTCACGCATTTCCCTCACCCGATTCCTGACGCATATCTCTTTCATCAACATCACCTGGAGAGACTGTAATATATATATTCCATGCATGTCAACTATATATTGCATCACGCGTGTGGTTATTCCGAAGTTCCGTGGTAGCGGTCGCGAGAGTTCTCAGGCGTGGTGGGGGCATTCAAGAGTGTTTCGTTCTGGCCCTTCTGTCTACCGGCCAATGGGGGACAGAGACACACCGATTCGTTCGAGGGCTTCCCTCTGCAGCGGTGTGGGAGTAGCCAGCATGGTGAAGGAATCCTTCTGCATGCCAGCCGCCCTCACTTCATTGGCGGTGAGTGTGGCCAGTTCCTTCAGAAGTGTCTGAAAGCTGTGAACCCTCTCTCCATCAGCTCGCCTCTGAGTCTGCGCTTTCCTGGTTGCTGCTTCCGAGCGCACGGCAGGCCTGACGGGTGAGTCATCCTGGTGCTCTCCGGGGAGCTCGTCATCAAATAGC
>JAWOBW010000262.1:0-9799 GCA_046484105.1 Bacillota bacterium | reverse complement strand
GCGGAATCTGGTGAGGGAGGTACTGACTCCCGAGCAGGTAGAGCGGATGAACGATGGGTGCCCCTGCGGTGATGAGGTCCGGGCGCGCACCATGCGCACCCAGATGAAGGATGACGGTCTGAGGATGGGACGCCACCGGGGCCGCTGAGTGATAGACGGGCCTTCCAGTGCTTTGGCTGGAGGCCCGTTTTTCAGGTCGTCACTGCCGCGGGGATCGGTCAACCTGGGAGCGCTCATCAGGGGGTGACGCCCGGCAGCACGATGTCTCGCAGGACAGGCAGCATCTCGACTGCGCGTCGCACGAGATCCGCGGGATTGGGAACTGGCACGCCTGCGGTGTATAGGATGCCGGTCGCACAGGTCAGAATCAGGATGAATGCCAGCACAACCAGCTCCCGATACTGTGCCTGTCGGATGAGAGGCTGGGCCTCGTAGAGCAGCACCAGGGCGAGCGCAAGGGTTATGGTTGTGGCCGCCGCGATTACGGTGTCCTCCCTCTCAGCGAATCCTTATGTTGCGGACAACAGGCCAGTTCTCTGCAGACTCACGTCTACGCTGACGTCCACCGACACTTCCGGAAAGATGGCGTCCCATCACCCCTCGAGGTCTCTCCAGAGCGACGTGTGGTGGCGATAGAGAGTCACCCCCAGGCCCAGGATGTCCGAGCGATACTGACGTTGGGCGTCGTGAACGACGGAGTATATTTCGTCTGTGATCACCTCCGCGGCCTTCCTCTCCAGCATCTCCCACACCCTATCGCAGTCCAGGAAGGGATCTATGCAATTAGTGACGTCGCATATGTCTCCCTCCAACTCGATCTCAACGGCGAAGGAGGGCGGGTCATCGTCACGCTGGGATGAGCCGGGCCGAATTGCGCAAGATTTTCCTCGATGTGAGCGAGCAGAACCGGGTGTCCCGGGCCCGAGGCCGGGCGGATACGTTTGAGAACCAGGTCTGATCTGTCACGGAAGGCATCCCTGAGTCTCTCGTGTGTTGCAGGCTGCGGTTGACCGGAATGAGTCTTTCCTGATCAGTGAAGTCCGACGATGGTTCGCGCGATTTGATCAGGACCTCCAACAGGCGTTTCATAAACCTTGCGAGCACAGCGTCTCCTCCTGGGTAACAGAGGTGTCGCTGGTAGTGTTGACGCATCGGGGGCAATCCATGCCTCCATTGCAGATCTCTGCCGTATCGGGTTCGGGCCGGCAACATCGTTCATCTCGGCATCAGGCAGGGGCGGCGGAGGATTGCGCAGGTCTGAAGCGAAACATGAAGCTGGCGTATCCGTCGGATGAACTGCGGGAGGTACTCAGCAATGCATTGGGGGGAGCGACGTGAAGTACAGACGGTTGGGTGACACCGGACTGAAGGTCTCCGTCGTCGGCCTGGGTTCGAATCAGTTCGGCGGAAAGGTGAGTTCGGAGGAAGTCAGGGAGATTCTGGCCGTGGCGGCGGACTGTGGGATCAACTTCGTCGACACTGCAGACATTTACCAGGGAGGAGCCTCCGAGACGGCCATTGGCGAGGCACTCAAGGGCAGGCGCGACGACTTCGTCGTGGCCACCAAGGTGGGCCTGGAAGCGGGAAATGGTCCCAATGACCGGGGTGCCTCGCGCAGGCACATCTTGGACAGCGTCCGGCGAAGCCTGCGCCGGCTGGGGACTGATTACATCGACCTGTATCAGATGCACACCTGGGATGATGAGACGCCCCCGGAGGAGACTCTGCGTACCCTGGATGACCTGGTGAGCTCGGGAACAGTCCGTTACATCGGCGTCTCGAACTGGAATGCCTGGCAGCTGTGCCTCGGAGCGGGTCTCGCCGAGAGCAGAGGGTGGAGTCGAATCGCATCAGTCCAGCCTCACTACAATCTGCTGGCGTGGCAGGTGGAGGAGGAGCTGATTCCCTGCTGCCGGCACTTTGGCGTGGGAGTCATACCCTACTTTCCCCTGGCGGGGGGATTCCTGACCGGGAAGTACCGCCGGGGTGAGGCGGCCCCGGAGGGTTCACGGGGCGAGAGCAGTGAATATGTTCAGCGGTTTCTCGCCGAGCCCTACTATGACGTCATGGAGCAGCTGGAGGAATATGCCGGGGTGTGCGGTTTCAGTCCGGGTCAGCTGGCCATCGCCTGGTTGCTGGCGCAGCCTCAGGTGGCCTCCGTGATTGCCGGAGTGACCTCCATCGATCACCTGGAGGAAAATGCGGGGGCGGCGAACTGGGGCATGACTTATGAAGAGGAGCGGAAGATAAGGGGGATTGTCGAGCGGGCAGGCAGGACCTGAGGTACCCGGAAGCGCGGACCAGTGCCGCGCGGACGGGCCATGTCTGGGCGGGGGATTCCGGCCGGCGAGGGACGGACTGTCCGGTCACCGTGGCGAGGACTGAACAGAGGGAGGCTTCTGATCCTGTGAGTTATCATGGTCTGATCGATGAAGTGTCTGTGAGGTTGGGCGCGCTGTTTTCGCCCAAGTATTTCAGAGAGGGTGCTGATTCAGCGCCGATTGAAGATCACCTGCAGTCCACCCGGTTGGTAGGCGCACTGGACATCGAACAGTCCGGCGAGCAGGAATTGCTCCTGGACAGCCAGGTTGGAGAGCTGACTGCGGCGGTGCTGAATGAGGCGTGGGCCGGTAGCGAGTTTCCGGCGGTCATATATCACCATGGAGCATCGGAGATTCCCTACGACTACGGCTTCAGGCACATATTCCCCCGGGTGGATCCCCACTGCCGTGGCGTGAATTTGCTCGCGCTCCGTGCACCGTGGCACGGCTCGCGGGCCGATTTCTCCCGCGGGAGTGCGAGGCTCTCCCGCTGGATGGCGATGCTTGCCGCCTCCGTGCGCATTGCGGAGGAGACAGTGACATTGCTCAGAGAGACGGGAGTGCCCGCCATTGCCATCTCGGGAACCAGCCTGGGAGGGTTTGTCACCAACCTGCATCACATTCACTTCGGTTCCGCCGACCTCTACTTTCCCGTATTGGCTGGCCTGGCCATGGACGAGCCGTATCTGGATTCGGTCTACTCCCGTTCGGTTGCACCGCTGAAGAAGGGTGAGGTCCAGCTCATCCGAAGGAGGCTGAACTTCGAGGAGGGGTTTTCCTCGCGCACACACGACGGGGTTTTCCCCCTGTTGGCCCTGCACGATCGCCTGCTGACTTACAGGCGGCAGCTGGCATCCTACGGTGGCTGCCCGGCGGAGACGCTCAACCGGGGACATGTCACCGGGGCCGTTGCCTTCTCCGCCATCAGGGATCACGTGCTGAGTCGGCTGAGGGTGTGAGGTGGCTGCGCTCTGTGGGTGCGGGAGGCGCGCTCAGTCAGGCAGTGCGATGATGGAGCCGAGGGTTTGACGTGTCCTGTACCTCGGTCTGCGCCGCCACCATACCCCGCTGATCGGGCCTGTTCTCCCGGGGACTGAGCCCCGTGCTGCACTCGTGTCCTCTGCAGGGGAGAGCCTTGAGCGAAACACACTCCGCAAAGCGCTTCGTGTGTTCGGGGAATGGGTTACACCAGAGGCGCTGCCTGATCAGGCCGCACGTAATCGGCAGGCTGGCACACCCGGATCCAACCATCCTCCGCCTGCAGAGTGCTGCAGTACGCAGTCGCTTGATCGATGGGAGGATGCCGGGACAAACACCCTTTCATCGCGCAGGCTACCTGGCCATAACAGCCTCGATCTCCTCGATTGTTCTGGGGATGCCGCGGGAGAGATTCTCGCAACCGTCCTCGGTGATCAGGCAGTTGTCCTCCAGACGGAAGCCGATACCCCACTCCTCGCAGTAGATGCCGATATCCACACAGAAGATCATGCCGGGGGCCAGCCTCCCGCCCCGCACCACGTCATCGTGTACATCCAGTCCGACGTGGTGGGCCCCGCCGTGCCACATGAGCTTTCCCACCTCTTCATAGCTGTCCACCAGACCGAGCTCGTGCAGCAGTTGGTAATTGTACTGTCGTATCAGGCGGTCGACATCCTCGTGCGGCATGCCCGGTTTGATGATGCCGAACATGTGGTCAGATGTGCGCAGGGCGCATTCATATAGCAATCGTTGGCGTTTAGTGAACCTGCCGTTGCACGGCCACGCACGAGAGACGTCGTTGACAATGTCCTCCCAACGGGCACCGACGTCGTTCAGTATTAAGTCACCGTCCTGCGCCTGCGCGCTGTATTCGTGGTAATGGATGCAGAAGTTGCTCTGGCCGGCGCTGATGATGGGTGTGAAGCCCGGCTCCATCACGCCGTGATCAGTGAGGACGTGATCAAAGATGGCCTTGTATTGGTATTCCCACATGCCCGGTCGGGAGCTGCGCATCATGGCCAGAATCGCCTCTCGGGTGATACGAATGGACTGGCGCATGGAGGCGATCTCACAGGGCTGCTTAATCTTCCGCAGCTGACTGAACCGCCGATGGATGTTCCTCACTGCCATGGCGGGGTAGTCGCGCTGGCAGCTGTGGGCAAAGCGGTGTTCCTCGTCTGGAGGCTCAGTGGGCGTGAGCCTGCTTAAGTCCAGATAGATATGTTCGATCTGAGAGCTGTTCACACACAGATGGAATTCACGCTGGAATTGATCCAGGTAGGCAATGCGCTCAATGCCGGAGAGGGCGATGGCCTCGTCTGCCTTCAAACGCCTGCCGGATCTTCGCTCCGCCAGCGGGTCCGGGCGCTGTAGGTAGAGTGTTTCTGTCATGCTTTCGTCCCGTTTCTCCACCAGTAGAATGATGCCTTCCTCATTGCAGCCAGTGGCATAGAGGAAGTTCCGGTTACAGAAGAAGGTGTAGTTCTGGTCAGCGCTCTGACGTGGGGCGTGCCCTGAGAAGAGCACTAACACTGAATTGTCCCGCATGCCCTGGTAGAGACGCATGCGATTGCCGAGGTAATAGCTCTGCTTCATTGTCATTTACTCCCCTTTTCATGCCCATCCATAAGAACGACTCCTGATTCTGCAGTAGGGCTTCGGTTTCCAGCGCGCGTTTCCTGCTAGCTGTGATCAACCTCTGCAGCACGGCGGTGCGGGGAAAGGCCGGCGGGTGGTACCCACCAGCAGTCTCAGCCAGCCTCACCTCGGCCATCTCTTCCAGAATCAGGAGCCGAGCTTTAAGGACTGGAGCACACTAATTAAAGGAAGAAGTCCGAGTATCATTCTACTCGGACCCGCGAGTGAGGACTGTATGTGCCGAGGGTGGGATTCGAACCCACAAGGGGGGTTGCCCCATGCGATTTTGAGTCGCACGCGTAGGCCAGTTCCGCCACCTCGGCGCATTGGATCACCTGCATCACATTATAGCAAAACCCCCGTCGCCGGTACAATCGTGTGCCTCCTCTCTGTCCGCGTCGCGGAAGGGTTTAGTCTGAGGCTGCTGGCATCCTCCATGGGTCCTGCCTGCGGAGATCCGGGCACCGATTTGGAGCATCTCAGAATCATCAGTGCGCGGTGGGCACATATTGTTAACATGGGATCGCAATAGGGGAGGTGCTCAGCCATGCGAAGGGCGGTTGCTGGTGTTCTCATTGTGATTATCACGTTCATTTCTGCCGATGCGTCGTGTGTGATTGCCCGGGAAAACCCGTTCAGCGTTGAGTTGGAGGATGATGCTTCATTCCTGCCGGTTGGCTATCCCGAACACGGGATACTGATCAACATCGCGGCCAGGAGGCTGGTCGTGATCGATCACGGCCGGATTGCAGGATCGTACCCGGTGGCGGTGGGCAGGCCGGACAGCCCGTCGCCGGTGGGGGATTTCTGGATCGCAACGCGCATCTGGCAGCCGTGGTGGTATCCGCGCGGGAGGGAACCGGTGCCCTCGGGACCGGACAATCCCCTCGGCCCCTGGTGGCTGGGACTGAACCTCAATGGTTACGGAATCCACGGCAACAACAATGAGAACTCCATCGGCCAGTTCATCTCCGACGGCTGCATCCGGATGAACAATGATGATGTATCTGAACTGGCCCGCTGGGTTGAGACGGGAACTCCGGTGAGGATGGTCTACGACACCGTGGCACTTCTGCCCCGGATCGAGGATGGTAAAGTAAGCTGGACTGTCGCGGTGCACCGGGACGCATACGGACTGAGCGATGCCGCGAATGAAGATCTGCTGTCGCAGCTGCGGCGACTACTCGCGGACAATGATCTCAACCTTCACCCCTCGGATGAGGCTCACCTGATGAGCTGCCTCTCGGAGAGGTCTCTCCCCGTCGAGGTCCCGGCGGTGGCCGGATCAGAAGTTCTCTTTTCCGAAGCCGAGAGCGAGGAACTGCCGGTGAGGTTCGGAGATGAGCTGCTCGGGGTGCCCGCCCGGATTGAAGACGGCGTGACCTACCTTCCGCTGTCGGCCTTCCTGGTCCACATGGGAAGGCTAGTGGGAACTGAGTTTGCCGTCCAGTTTGACTTCGAACCGGATTGCTGGCATGCTGTGCCGCCCGAAGATCGAATGGAGGCTCCCGAGATGAACTGGCTTCCAACTGAGGTGCCTCCGACCTTCCGCGGCCGCATCGTCTCGCGCGACACCGGGCACGCGGAACTGACGGCCTCTGCCCGCGGCCGCGTCGTGTATGTGCCGGCAGACGAGATCCGGGAGCACTTCCCGGTGACTGTCATTGCCGCGGAGGACTCGGTGAGAGTCAGCTGGCGGGAGCTCTACTGGGGGGCGTACCGGCTGGCCCTGTACCAGGACGCGGCCGATCTGAATCAGGCCATGATACCCGCAGATGTGATCATGGATGTATTCGGCAGACGCATCGTCTGGGACGAGAGCCAGCTGGAGGCGACCTTCATGGGAAGAGTCCTGGAGCGAGTCGTCTGGTCCGATGCGGATTTGCGCCAGCCCTGGGTGTCTCTGGAGGAGATCGCCGGGATCATCGGGCTCAAACTGCAGATTGAGGGCCGGAAGCTCAAGCTGGTCTCATGAGCCGGGCTGAGTCCGCCGGGATGTCGCCCTGAGCAGCAGTAGTGAGGCGGCCCCGGCGCCCCAAAGGGCGGCGACGAAGAAGAAAGAATGGGCGATGCCCAGCCGGGCCGTCAGAAGGCCGAGCAGTAGCGGTCCCGCCAGCAGGGCGCCCTGGTTTGCCGTCTGTCTCAATCCCATTGCCAGTCCCTGGTGCTGCAGGTCGGAGCCCGAGGCCATCAGGATCATACTGACCGGTTGAGAGACCGCCGTGGTCAGACCGTAGAGGGCGCTGACGATGGCCAGGGAGGCGAAGCCGGTGAATTGCGGAGTGAGACCGATTCCAAGGGCGCCGGCTATCATTGCACATGAGACCGGCAGGAAGAATCCCCGCTTCAGGATGCTGCCCATGAAGGGGCGAACGAGAAATGAAACTGCGGATTGCAGCGCAATCAGGAGGCCTATTCTGCTGGTGGTGTGGCCAACCTGGTTCAGATAGACGGGATAGAAGCTGTTTCTCATGGAGAGACCGAAGAGTCCCAGCAGGCTCACGTACAGCGACAGCTGCACCTCCCGTCTGCCCAACAGCCTCCAGCTCTGCTGCAGCATCTGCCGGGCTCCTCTCGCCGGGGCCGGAAACGCCGCGGTGGATGATCTCGACTCATCGTTTCCCGACGGGGGCAGTGGAATAACGAGAAGAGCTGCCGCGACGGAGAGTATTCCCCCGGCGCCGAAGGCCAGGACGTACCCGCCGAGGTCGGCGATCATCCCTCCCAGTGGCGGACCCAACAGGAACCCTCCCGCCATGGCCAGGGAGTAGATGGAGAAGTTCCGCGTTCTGTCGGAGGCGCTGCTGATGCCGGCCACGTATGCCTGCGCTGACAGGATGACGATCACGTTCGCCACTCCCGCCACCACCTGCGCCATGACCAGGCCCCCCACGGTGGGAGCCAGCACCAGTATGGCGCTGGATATGGCCATGGCTACACAACTGGCGGCGATCATGACGCGAAAACCGACTCTGTCTATGATCTCGCCGCTGGGAATGGCGAGAATCAGGGGGAGAATTGAGTAGGAGGAGACGATCAAACCGATGAGACCGGGAGGGGCGCCGATGCTCTCCGCCTGCAGCGGTATGATCTGTCTCATCATGGTCTCGGCGGTGAACTGGGTGAAAGAGACCACGCATATAAAAAGCAGCTTGGACCTGGTTCGCATGATGAATGCCTTCTTCATTTCTCAATTGCCCGCCATGCACAGACTCAGCTGTTCGCTAAGCGGGACATCGTTCCTGTTTTGGGGATGGGGTGGGCAATAAACCCATCAGTCAACTTTGTGCGTCCTCGCTGCCTGCAGAAACCGACCTGGAAAGTGCAAGGATACTCTCTGGCTGTGGCACCTCCCTGTGACCATTTGTTATACTTGGATTGTGTCGTTTCTGCTCCTATGTGTCCAGTTCAAGTCAGTACGCGAACCATCCTGCAGGGGAAGGTGGAGGTCTTGGACGAGCAACGATTGGTTGCCATGGCTCAAAGAGGTGAGATTGCCGCCTTTGAATCGCTGATAGAGGCGTACGAGGCCAGAATCTACAATCTCGCCTACCGAATGCTCGGCAATCCCGAGGACGCGAGGGATGCTGCGCAGGAGACCTTTCTTAAGGCATATTCGGCCCTGCGCAGGTTCCGCGGCGACTCGTCCTTCTCCACCTGGATCTACCGTATAGCCAGAAATTCCTGCCTTGATGCGATTAGAACGAGAAAGAGGAGCCGAACGTACTCACTCGATGACCCGGTGGACACCGGTGACGGCGAGGTCACCAGGCAGATCGAGGGTGACCTTCCTTCTCCCGACGAGGTCATCCTGACGCGGGAGAGGCAGACGGTGATAAACGATGCCCTGGCCGAGCTGCCCGATCACCACCGATCGGTGCTGGTGCTGAGGGACATCGAGGGATTCAGCTATGAGGAGATCGCAGAGGTTCTCGAGGTGAAGCTGGGAACCGTCAAGTCGCGCCTGTATCGGGCCAGGTCAGCTCTGCACGAGAGACTGGAACAGATGGAACTTTTCCGGGACCGCAGCGTCTGGCAATCTGAAGGGAGGGAAGATGCATGAGAGACCAGTGCGACTACCCAGGCGAGAAGCTGTCGGCCTATATTGACGGTGAGCTTGATGCCCGCGAACTTAGCGAGGTCCAGGTGCACCTGGACCGGTGCAGGTCCTGTCGGGAGCGGGTGGAACAGCTGCACCGGACGCGAGCGTTTCTCGGCAGTGTGCCCTCTTACGATCTTCCCCCCGGTTTTCACCAGCAGCTGCGGATGGAGCTCCTGAGGAAGGGCCGAGGGAGCGGGAGGGCCGCCCGCAGGGGCTTCGGCTTCATTCCGGCCGCCGTCTACCTGGCGGCACTGCTGGCCTTCCTGATAATCCTGCCGGCGTCAGCCCTGTACACCTATCACATGGCATCGCCCGACATGATGTTGGCGGAGATGGCCGGATCCTCGAGAGTCCAGGCGGAGGCCGAGGAGGCGGCAGAGACAGAGGCAGAGGCAGAGGCAGAGGCCGACTTCTCCTCGGCGCCGGAGGAACCCGCGGAGCAATCGCTCATTACTGCACCGCTCAGCGACCTGAGAACCGAAGAGGTGTGCGTCCAGGTCAGCGATGTCCGGAGCAGGGCGGAGTACCTGATCGACAATGCATCGGCCGAGGGCGCCCAGGTGACGGAGCAGGAATTCACTTGGGGACCCGCGGGAGATCTGGCGCAGGCGAGGCTGGTGTTCCAGCTGTCGGATGAAGAGATGTCCAACATTCAGAAGCATCTGGCTCAGTTGGGACGGATCACCATGCATCGCGTCGAGAACCACACCGACGACCTCGGCGAGGGAGTTTCGGTCGCGGCGGCCGAGGCGCGCGATGC
>JAWOBW010000226.1:0-3531 GCA_046484105.1 Bacillota bacterium | reverse complement strand
TGCTTCTCATCAGCAGATTCAAGTGGCACGTCTTCTTGGCCCTGCTGGTCCCGATCCTGCTCTTCGCCCTGATTCCCGGAGTGAACCTGGAGGCCTTCATTGACGCGTTTCACACGGGATTCGGCAGCACCCTGGGGAGTATTGGGGTGGTCATAGTCCTGGGATCGCTGATTGCCGAGGCGATGAAGAACACCGGGGCAGTCGAGAGAATCACGATGAGCATGATTAACCTGGTGGGACGCAGGAGAATGCCGTTTGCCCTGACGCTCACCGGGTACATACTTGGAATAGCCATCTTCGGAGATGTAGCCTACGTGATAGTCAACCCTCTCGTTCACGCAGCGGCCCTCGAATTCGGGGCATCCATGGGATTGATGGCGTCGGGGCTGGTGGGTGCACTGCAGCTGACCCATGCCATCGTGCCCCCGACGCCCGGACCCCTGGCGGCGGCTGCTGTCATCGGCGCTGACATCGGCATGGTGATTCTGTACGGGGGCATTGCCAGCCTGGTCGGTGCCGTCGCCTGCTGGTTGTGGGCGGTGGTGGTGGGTTCAAGGCTTGACGCCGCTCCGTCCCGAGAGTTTGTCGGACAATCCCTCGTTGAACAGGGAAGAGAGGAGGATCTGCCGTCGACGTCAGCCGCCTACATGCCCATCACCGTACCGATCCTTCTCATTGCGGGACAGAGTGTGGCGAACCTGATCTGGCCGGAAGGTAACGCGATAACCCGGGTGTTGACCTTCGTGGGCTGGCCTGTCGTGGCACTCGGCCTGGGTTTCTGGCTCGCCGCCCGGGGCGTCAGGAGGGAGCAGAAGTCTGAGGCCACCTCCTCGTGGGTGGAGAAGGCCCTGGCCACATCGGCCATAATCTTCGCCGTGACCGGCCTGGGCGGGTCCCTGAGTGAGATTCTGAAGGGAACGCCGGCGGTGGACTACGTGGCCGCGCTGGTGATCGACGCGCGAATCCCCACCATATTCCTGCCCTTTCTCGTCGGTGTCATAGTGAACATGATCACGGGCTCCTCCACGGTGGGGGTGATAACCTCCGCCGCCCTGATGAACCCCCTGCTCGGACCCCTGGGGCTGTCGGCGGAGGCGGCGGTCATCTCCGCCGCTTCAGGTTCGATTGTGATCAAGTACGTCAACAGCAGTTACTTCTGGGTCTGCACTACTCTGTCCAGAATGGAAGTCGACCGGGCGGTCATCGCCTACGGGGGAGCCACTCTGGTCGGGGGAGTGGCGGCCTTCCTGGCCACCTGCGTGATGTGGGCGGTGGGACTGATCTGAGATGCGGATCCCGCCCTGTTCGGCAGCGGGGATCTGCTCGGTGCTGCTGAACGGGTTTCCACGGTGCCGGGCACCTGGCCTCGGGTGGGGCTCGGGTGCCGGTTCCGGCTATTCGGCTGTAGCCTCGCGGCGGGGCAGGCAGATTAGCTGACCTCTCTCTAGGTGGTCCGGCCTTGTCACGTGTGGATTTGCTCCCAGTACATTCCTCAGGTGCAGGCGATTACGATTGGCGATCTGGAATAGGGTCTCGCGTTCCCTCACCCGGTAGCGGGTGGTCCCCGGCGCACATTCGACGTCGACCGCTTCCGAGGACGCCTCGGGAAGGCAGATCCGCTGTCCGATGCGGAGTCGATCGGGGTCAATCCCGGGGTTGGCGTCTATTATGGCGTCGACCGTAGTGTTGTGATGGTCCGCGAGCCTGAAGAGGGTGTCACCGGCCTCTATGGTGTACTGCCTGGTGCCTTCTGGACATTCGCTGGGCGGAGGTGCGGGCGGTTCGGGTATGCATATGGTCATTCCTATCAGGAGGGACTCCGGGTCGACGTCCGGGTTGGCCCGGCGAATTGCCTCCACTGTCGTGTTGAAGCGTCGTGCGAGTACGAAGAAGGTATCGCCGCGCCGGATGGTGTATTCTCGGCTCCCCTCCGGACAGATGGCTGGGGGAATGGCCACGGGAACACATATGACCTGCCCGGGCCGCAGGTCCTCGGGATCGGCGAGTGGATTTGCTTCCAGCATGTCATCCAGAGAGACGTTGAACTTTTGTGCGACGTCTGAGAAGTTGTCGCCACTCTGGATGGTGTAGTAGTTGCCCTCGGGACAGGCGGAGTAGAATGGCTGCCGTGGAATGCATATGATCTGCCCCTCGTCGAGGTCATCGAGATCCACGAAGGGATTAGCGGACACCATGGCCGCCACGGTGGTGTTGAATCTTCGAGCCAGCCGGGAGCACGTGTCACCGGGGGCTATTGTGTACGGTTCAGTGTTCGGCGGGCAGTCGGGTCCTGGCGCGCATGCTTCACTCAACTCCTCGGCCGGGTACGCATCTGCTTTCTCCGGATCGTCATCCGTCGGGCCGGCAAACTGAGGGGCGTTGAGGCCGTTGTGGTCGTCAGTCAGGCGATGTCTGTCTTCACCGCTCTCGGCGCAGGCGTCTGTCTCGTCGGCGCTGCTGGCGTCGTTCTGATGGATCTCCTCGTTCATCGTCAGGCTTCACCTCCCGCATATATTCGGTACATGCTATTCGCATCTGCGTACAGGCGTTCGCGGGACGGAGGAGTCCATGTCTCGAGGGCGAAGGAGTAGGTGAGCAAGTGAGCAAGTGGGGAGGGCAATCCATGTCTGAAGAGAGCGAACCGGATCATAGCCGCAGGGGACCGGTGCCGGCCTTTGCCGGGATACGGACCTTCATGAAGCTGCCGCATGTCGACGACCCAAGTGAGCTGGAGGGATGTGACTTCGCCATCATCGGCGTGCCCTCTGACACCGGAGCTACCTATCGCACGGGTGCGCGCTTTGCCCCCTCTGCAATCCGCGAAATGTCGTCGGTGCTGCGCGGCTACAATCCGGCCCTCGGGGTGGCGCCGACGGACCTGCTGCGCGGAGTGGACTTCGGAGATACTCCTGTGTTGCCGACAGATGCGGCCGGGAGCATGCAGCTCATCGAGGATGTAGTGGGTTCGGCTGTTGACGCAGGTGTTGTGCCCATCTGCCTCGGTGGAGACCACTCGATTAGTCTTCCAGTTCTCAGGGCGCTGGCCGGAAAGTACGGTCCCCTCGCCCTCATCCATTTCGATTCTCACTCTGACACGTGGGATGAGGTGTACGGAGGCAGGTTCAATCACGCCACGCCCTTCAGGCGAGCTGTGGAGGAGAATCTGATACTGCCCCAGAGCTCGATCCAGCTGGGAATCAGGGGGCCTGTCCCGGGCGCAAGGGACCTGGATAATGCCCGGCAGCTGGGCTTCACCCTCATTGAAGCGGAGAACCTCCTGAACATGGATCCCGAGGAAGTATCCCGTACCATACGGGACGTGGTGAGGGACGAGCCAGTGTACCTGAGCTTCGACATCGATTTCCTGGATCCGGCCCATGCACCCGGCACCGGTACGCCCGAAGTGGGAGGACCGAGTTCTGCCCAGGCGCTGTCCTACATCAGGAGGCTGGACCTGTCCAGTGTCAGGGGGGTGGACTTGGTCGAGGTGCTTCCCGCCTGTGATCCCTCACAGATCACCTCACTGACGGC
>JAWOBW010000113.1:0-3309 GCA_046484105.1 Bacillota bacterium | reverse complement strand
CGTGAACGAGGTTCGCAATTCCTGCTGAAATCTTCGCCCGGGATGACCGGGTACTGTCGGGGAAATGGTGCATCCAATGGCGCGACCTTCCACCTCAGTAAAGACAGGGCAAATGCGGCAGAGGATGTCCGTTGTGCTGCCGGCTGGAATGACGGACGGGGGCGTTCCCTGCAGCCCCCCCCCCCGCAGTTCACTTCTGTCGGTATTTGGCGCCGATGGGATAGACGTCATCCGGCACGTTCTCATAGGTCAGGGTGGTAAGATCCGCAGGACCCAGCCCGGGAGCATCGACGGGAAAGTCAATCGCACCCACCTGATCCCAGAAAGCGCGGTGATGCACCCGGCTCTTGAGTACGATGATGTCGAGAGAATCAATGTCGACGCCGACCGAGGTCAGGCCGGAGCTATCATTTGAACCGCGCATCCGGTCAGAAATCACAACGTGACGGTTGCGCCCGAGATTGAGTCGTGCGACGAAGCCGTCCTGGACCCGGGCGCCCTTTCGCATGGGGCCCACGAGGGTGTAGCAGGGTCTCCCCATGTACTCGATGACGCCGCTGATCTGCACGGGATCCCCGGAGTATTCACTGGCCCAGCCGCCGACCGTCACCGTAACCTCGTCACCTTCCCGGGACGCCGATTCCAGGTCCCGCGCGGTCTCGGGGTCGGAGATCCCCGGAATGGCGAAGTTCTCCGCACCCTGCCGCAGCAGCTCGGCCAGCATGTGGGTGCTGTCCCCGGTGCGATCGGCACCGTCAGCGATGACCACGGGCCTGGTGCCCTCGGAGACCATCCTCATCACCTCAGCCACGCCCTCCCGCGGCCTGGGCAGAGGGCGATTCAGGGCCTCTTTCAGCTCCCACGCCCGTCTCGATATGTCCCCGGCGATCTCCTCCGCCAGGCTCAGATCATCATGGGTGACGGCTATGACCGACATCCCTATGTCTGGCACATCTGCGTACGCGTATCCGGGCGCCACCGATACGCACCGCACTTCATCCCTCTCCTCCCATTCCCGACAGCGATCATACAGGACCTTCATGGGATGATAGCCGGAGGCCTGATATATGCTGGCGGAAACGATGCCCGGCTTCCGCAGGGCCTGGGTTGGAATGAACTCCCCCCGGATGGTCTCAATCATCGCGCGGGCAGCGATCATTCCGGTCTCCTCCGAGTCGATGTGCGGGTAGGTTTTGATCACAAACACCGCGTCCGAGGCGTCGGTGAGCTCACGGTCCTCATTGGCGTGCAGGTCGAGGGTGACCATGATGGGCACTTCCCCCACTGCTCCCCTGACCCTGCGCACTATCTCCGCCTCCGGTTTCAGCACATCCCGAACTGCCATGGCACCGTGCAGGGCCAGGAGCACCCCGTCGAGATCCCCCGCTTCGGCCAGTCCCTGTGCGATTTCGCCTGCGTATTTGTCAAAGCACTCCGTATCCAGCCAGCTGGTGTAGGGGCCTGGAGCCATCCCCACAGCCAGTATGGGAACCAGCTCCGCGCGCTCAGCCTCAGCCGCCTCAATGAACCCGTTGATGTAGGACGGTATTCCCCGGGTGCTATCGAGCACATCCCGGCCGCGCCTGGCCCCGGGCTCCAATCTCTCTATCGTCGTGGGATCTGGGCAAAAAGTGCAGGTCTCGTGGGAAAAGCTCGCCACTCCGATTCTCATCTCGCCTGAACTCCCTTCCGATTACTCAGTCCTGCTTGTCTAATTCGGCCAGCGGGAGCTCAACCCCTGCAGGCGGGGGCGAATCCAATCCATTCTGATCCCACGATCGCATCCACAGGATCGGTCCGGCAAGTAGGCGTTGCCCTTCGCGGGATGGGAACTGATCCGGGAAGCGGATAAGCTCGCCCCCTTCTGTCGAGGGATACCCGTCGGCAGGAGCTGTTGACGGGCGAGGCCGGGAGCACGGCGCGTCGGGCGGGATGTCACAGCCCCATTCAGAATGCCTTGCTCCGAGCATCAACGCGCATTTCGATCCGGCACGTAGCGAACCAGGGCAGCTGCTATCAGTAGCAGGAACACTGTGAAGCTCAGAGAGAGGGTGAGGTCCTGAAAATGGTCACCCAGGAGGCCAACCAGCCAGGTGAAGACTCCGCCCACTGCCCATCCGAGGCCCATCATGAGTCCGGCGGCAGTGCCGCTGTTGCCGGGCACGAGCTCCTGTGCCATGATTACCAGAACGGGATTCGTCGACTGCAGCAGGCAGCCGGTGAGCATGAGCAGCGGCCAGATCCACAATCCCTCGGCATGAAGCAGGGCCAGCATGGCCGGGACCGTGGACAGCAGTCCGACCGTGATGACGGCGCGGCGACTGACGGTGTCAGACAGGTGGCCAGCGAGAAGACCTCCCACGGCACCAGTTGCGGTGAACACGAGGTGGGCCGTGGCCGTCGCCATGCCCACCGCGAATCCCTTGGAGTCGTGCAGGAAGGTGGGCAGGAAACCCGCCATGGTGGTGGCCACCCCACTGCGGAACACGACGATGAACCACATGACGAGGAGCGGTTTCCAGTGGCTCAGCAGGGCAGAACCGGATGCTTGCTCCACGGTTCTTCTGGCAAAACCATAGACAGTCCTGGGCACGTGTCTGCCCAGAAGACCGACCAGAACCAGCGTCGGTACGGCCGCCAGCCAGGTGCTTCCCAGTCCCCACTTACCCACGATGGAGAGAATCAACAGCGGTCCCACTGCGTAGCCGACGGTACCTCCCACCACGAACAGGGCCATCGCCATTCCCCGTCGCGAGCCGCCCACCAGCGGGACAACAGAGGTGGCCTGAGGATGAAAGGCAGCCGTGCTCAGCCCGCCGATGATCAGGGCGGGGAAGAGCATCGGATAGGACGGCATCAGACCGAGAGAGCTGATGGCCAGAGCGGTGAATGCCGGGCCGAGAATGATGAAGGGGACACGCTTGCTCCTGTCAGTGAGAAAGCCAAAGACCGGCTGCGCCAGGGAAGTGGATATGTTCAACACAGATTGCAGAAGACCGGCCAGCGCATAAGACAGGCCGAACTTGTCCATGAGCAGGGGAAGCAGGTTGCTGAGAAACGAGGTGTAGGAGTCGTTCAGGGCGTGAGTGCCGACCAGAACGGCCATGGGGCCGGTCTGTAGTTGTTCCTCGGATCCAGTCGGGATCTCTTGAGGCGTCTTCGCAGCGGTAGTGATGGTTTCTGTGGTGGGATCCATACCCAGCGCCTTCCTCTCCATGGAAACAACCGCCTGCGGATCTCTGGAGAGACTCTGCCGGGCGGCCCAGAACAATATTTCGCATCTCGTATTTCCTTGCCCAGTGTCTATAC
>JAWOBW010000235.1:0-7369 GCA_046484105.1 Bacillota bacterium | reverse complement strand
CGCATCCTTGAACCCGCGAATGACGGTCGGCGACATCATCGGCGAGCCCCTGGAAATTCACAATGTGGCCCGGGGCAAGGAGAAGGAGAACCGGGTGAGAGAGCTGCTGGAGATCGTCGGTCTGAGCTCCCTGCACGCCCGCCGTTACCCGCACGAGTTTTCCGGTGGACAGAGGCAGCGCATCGGGGTCGCCCGGGCGCTGGCCCTGAACCCGAAGCTCATCGTGTGCGACGAGCCGGTCTCCGCTCTCGACGTCTCGATTCAGTCGCAGGTGCTCAACCTGCTGGAGGATCTGCAGGAGGAATTCGATCTCACCTACCTGTTCATCGCCCACGACCTCAGCGTGGTCCGGCACATAAGTGACCGGGTCGCGGTCATGTACCTGGGCCAGCTGGTGGAGGTGGCGGACGAGAATGAGCTGTATGAGAATCCCCTCCACCCCTACACCGAGGCACTGCTGTCGGCCATTCCGATTGCCGATCCCCAGGTGCAGAAGGGCAGGGAGCGCATCGTGCTCACCGGCGACGTGCCGAGCCCGGCCAATCCGCCCAGCGGGTGCCACTTCCGCACGCGTTGCATGCATGCCATGGACCGGTGCGCGGAGTCCAAGCCACCGCTGAAGGACCTCGGTGGCGAACACTTTGTGGCCTGCTTCCTGCACGAGTGAGGCGGAAATCCGAATCTGATCCATTCAGCCCGGGGCCCGATGTGGGGCCCCGGGCTTCCTGTGGTGGTGCGCCCGGCATGGGCGAATGCCACACTCCATATCCTGACCATGACGTGCTATGACTGTGGCAGCGAAGCCGACTTCCCCGGACTTCCGAAGTTGTCTTCATGATCTGCTGGAGTGGAGTCCACTTGGTGAGGGTTGATTTCAGTAGAGGCAGGAAATGGGAGGGATCTGTGGAAGCTCCTCTTGGGCGGAAGCTCAACTGAATGGGCGGGATCCAGAGCAGGCAGTGGCCAGTGGCCGCCCGCAACGGCACGGGAGAGGGGAGCGCGATGTGCGAAGGAGCCCATGGGCAGTTGAAGAATTCGCTAGGTTGAGTTTGGAGGCAATAGATCGTACGTTCTTGCCAGGCACCGAGCAGGAAGTGAATTTCGTTGTAGATGAATTCGAGTTGTGCATGGGTAGCAGGGTGTTGGATTTGGGTTGCGGGGCGGGCAGGCATTGTATCGAACTGGCGAGCCGGGGAATTGAGGTCGTTGGAGTGGATATCTCCCAGTTCATGCTGGATGTGGCTGTGGCCCGCGCTCAGAGGAGTCAGGTGCTAGAGAGAGTCAGTTTTGTCCGTGGAGACCTCAATCGCATCGGTGAGATCGGCGATTCTGATCGGGGAGGCTTTGATGTTGCTATTTGCATTGGTGAATCGGGATTTGGTGTCCTGGGAGGGACTCACGCAGACCTTAGTTTCTTGAACGACGTCGCCCAACTACTGCGGCCAGGGGGCGGCTTGGCCATGACCACCTTCAATGGCATCCGTCGGTACAGGCACCCATCGAAAGACGACCGATTCAACCATGTGGATGGCACTCTGCAGTGGGAGTGCGAAGACCCGAGAGATAAGGGTGAGGTTTTGACTGAGGAGCAGCGGTTGTACGTGCCGTCTGAAGCTACACTTATGCTGGAAGTGGCTGGGTTTCACGGTGTTAAGGTGTTCGGTGCCAGACCGGGCAGATTCAGCAGGCAACAGTTGGAGATCGATGACGTAGAGATGATGATCATCGCACGCAGTTCCCACAGTAGGGGGCATTAGCGGATTCATCTGAACGCAGCCTACAGCCAGCCGGGGCTCGCTGATAAGCGGAGGGTGATGCACTTCCTTTGCCCTGAGCGCACAGCGATGCTACGATGATATCAACTTCGTTTTCATACTGACTAGATACGTATGGAGGAGTGTGAACCCATGAAGGAGTTTGGCCAACTAGATCTTGCTGACAGTGAGGTCGGGGCCCTTGCTCGCCTGAAACGGGATCTATCCGCCCGGTATCCTTTGGTTGACATTGTCGTCTTTGGATCCAGGGTTAGGGGTGATTCTGACTTTGAGTCCGACCTTGATGTTCTCGTGGTACTATCCGTCCCAAGATCCCACAGGGTTCGGGCTGAGGTATCGGACGTGGTGTTTGAGATAAACCTCGATTTGGGTACGAACATCAGTGCCTTGGTGGTGGGTTCCACAGAGTGGTTCGATGGCAGGCTTTTAAGATCGCCGATCAAGAAAAATGTAGATAAGGAGGGCATCAGTATATGGTAGAGGGCGGTTCATCGGCGGAGGAGTACTGGTGGAATCAAGCCCCGGAATGTCTGGCTGCTGCGGAAAGCGAGTATGAGGCGGGTCGCTTGGGCTTCTGTGTAAATCGCCTGTACTACGCTGCATTCTACAGTGTCACATCACTCCTACTGGAGCGAGGTATGCATTTCCGTAAGCACTCTGGGGTCAGAAGTGCGTTTCACCGAGAGTTAGTCAAGACAGGCGTAGTGGGTAAGAAATCGGGCAAATTATACGATCAATTGTTTGCTGACCGTCAGGAAGGAGACTACATGCCCTTCGCGGTCTTTGATGAAGACGAGGTCTCCGAATTGCTCAGACGAACTAGCTAGCCGATTCTTGAACGAGATCCGTGAACTTTGGGGATCTCGGTGATCTGTCACCGCTCCTTCCCTCATTGTTACCCCGTCTCTGATACTGCGTCGCCATAGCACCCGCAATGCAGGGCGTCTGCGTGGGGAGGAGGTAGCGAATCCTGATTCTTGTTCCTGCTTTGCTTTCTGGCTCCTTGTCACTGAGTCTTCCCGACTTCGTCGGGCGTGAACTGTGGCTGCGTCTTTCCCGGCCTGGGGTCGGTATCCAGAGGCCATCCGCTTCCTCGCGAATTCCGGGTCAGGTTCAATCACCGTCTCGGCAGTCGCAGGAGGGGGGCCGAAGGGCCGCCCTCCTGCCCGGTGTATGTGAATGCCTGTACCGGAGATGCATTCCTCTTGTTCCGGCCGGGCGATTGGATTGACGGGTGTGTTGTCAGTATAATTGTAAATGTTGGTGGGATGATGTGTGGACAACACCCGGACTAGTGCTGGCGACCGGGATTCGGACAGATGAACGAATGAGGTGGATTGAGCCTTGAGGATAAGCAGAGAGGATGTAGAGGCGGTGGCCCGGCTGGCGCACCTGCGCCTGTCGGAGGACGAGGTGAGGGATATGGGGGAGGATCTCGGGGCGATACTGGACTACATCGGGCGCCTGGACGAGCTGGACATAGATGATCTGCCCCCCCTGTTCAACCCGGTGGCTTCCGGCGACAATGTCTGGCGCGAGGATCAGGTTCGTGACGCCGGGGTCACGGAGGCATTTCTCCGGGGCGTTCCGGAGACGGTGGACGGGTATCCGAGGGTTCCGCGAGTGGTGGACACGTCCGGGGAGGGAGAGCGGTGAGCGAACTCACCTGGCTCGGGCTGCGGGAACTGAGGGAGCGACTGCTGGCGAGAGAGGTTTCACGTGAGGAGTTGGTGGAGGCTTTCGCGCAGAATATCGAGAGGACCGATGGTGAGCTGGGGTGTTTCCTCAGCGTGGACCGGGAGAGAGCCTTGCGGCGGGAGACGGCTGAAGATAATGCTCCGGGCCCGCTGGAGGGGGTGCCCTATGCAATAAAGGCCAACATTTGCGCCGAGGGGGTACCGGTGACGTGTGCGTCTCGCATCCTGGACGGGTACCGCTCCCCCTACAGCGCAGAAGTGGTGACCCTGCTGGACAGTGCTGGAGGTGCCCTGATGGGGACGACCAACATGGACGAGTTCGCCATGGGCTCCTCCACCGAGAGTTCAGCCGTCCGCGTCACGCACAACCCGTGGGACCCGGACCGGGTTCCGGGGGGCTCGAGCGGCGGATCCGCCGCGGCGGTGGCGTCCGGCATGGTGCCCCTGGCCCTGGGGTCAGACACGGGGGGATCGATTCGGCAGCCGGCCTCCTTCTGCGGCGTGGTGGGCATGAAGCCCACCTACGGCTCCGTATCACGCTACGGCCTCATCGCCTTCGGCTCCTCACTGGACCAGATCGGTCCCATCACCCGCTCGGTGCGGGACTGCGCCGCCGCCCTCGACGTGCTGATCCGACGGGATGAGAGGGACAGCACCTCGGTGACGCACCCGCACGAGGGGCGCTTCCTGAGCGGCACGGAGGGGGTGGAGGAGATGCGCGGCGTGCGCATCGGACTGCCCGTGGAATATGTCGGCGAGGGAGTAGACGGGCAGGTGCGCGAGGTCGTGCGTGGGGCGGCGGAGGTGTTTTCCTCCCTGGGGGCGGACGTTACGGAGTGTTCCCTTCCCCACACCGGTTACGCCCTGCCGGCCTACTACATAATCGCCTCGGCGGAGGCTTCCTCCAACCTGGCCCGTTTTGACGGCGTCCGCTACGGCTTCCGGGCGCCGGCCGAAAGCATGGAGGATCTGTATCGCGACACCCGGGGGGAGGGATTCGGCCGGGAGGTGAAGAGGCGGATCATGCTGGGGACGTTCGCCCTGAGCGCCGGGTACTACGATGCGTACTACCTGCGGGCGGCCAGGGCGCGCCAGCTCATTGCCCGGGAGATGTTGGCGGCCCTCGAGGAGTTCGACCTGCTGCTTTCACCCACTTGTCCGACACCGGCCTTTCGCCTGGGGGAGCGGCTGGGAGATCCCCTCTCCATGTACATGGCTGATGTATGCACCATTCCAGCCAACATGGCCGGGATCCCGGCCATATCAGTACCCGGGGGCCTCGTCTCCGGCCTGCCGGTGGGGATTCAGCTGATGGGGCCCAGGTTCGGCGATCTGAAGGTCCTGAGGGCTGCGGCCGCGTTCCAGGGTGCCACCAATCATCACCGGCGGAGGCCCCCGCTGGCGGCCGGCACCGGGGAGGTGTGCGGAGAATGAAAGAGCAGCAGGTTCTGATTGGTCTGGAGATCCACGTGGCCCTGGCCACACAGAGCAAGATGTTCTGTGGGTGCAGCACCGCGTTCGGCGGCCGGCCCAACTCGCAGGTGTGTCCCGTCTGCCTGGGGCTGCCCGGGTCGCTGCCGGTTCTGAACCGCAGGGCGGTGGAGCTGGGTCTCGCCGCCGCCCTGGCCCTGGAAGCGGAGATCTATCCCCGGATGCAGTTCGAGCGCAAGAACTACCACTACCCGGATCTGCCCAAGGGATACCAGATCAGCCAGTACGCCGCCCCCATGGCCGAGAGGGGAAGGATGGTCTTCACCTCAGCGGGCGGCGAGGATAAGGCGGTGCGGATACGGAGGGTTCACCTGGAGGAGGACGCGGGCAAGTCGATCCATGCGGCCGGAGGGACCCTTCTCGATTTCAACCGGTGCGGCGTTCCCCTGGTCGAGATAGTCACCGAACCGGATCTGCACGCGCCCGAGTCCACCCGGGCCTTTCTCGAACAGCTGCGGGAGCTCCTGCATCGCGTCGGGGTGTCCGAGGTGCGGATGGAGGAGGGGGAGCTGCGCTGCGATGTCAACATCAACGTGGTGGGCCCCCGGGGCAGAACTGAGATCACCGAGGTCAAGAACCTCAGCTCCTTCCGCGGGGTGGAGAGGGCCCTCAGATACGAGGTGGCCCGCCACCGGGAGGCGGTGGCGGCGGGAGACAGTCTCTATCACGAGACCCGGCACTGGGACGAGGATCGCCAGGTGACGATTCCGGCCCGCACCAAGGAGGAGTCGCACGACTACCGCTACTTCCCCGACCCCGATCTTCCCGGGGTGACTGTGGGGCAGGCCTGGGTGCGAAAGATAGCCAGCAGGATACCGGAAACGCCGCGGCACAGGCGGCAGCGGCTGCAGAGGGAGTACGGCCTCAGCAGCTACGATGCCGCCGTCCTGGTGCGCGACGGCCAACTGGCCGACTTCTTTGAGGAGACGGTTTCGCACGGGGCCGATCCCAAGGAGGTGGCGAACTGGGCCATGGGAGAGGTGTCCGCATATCTTAACGCCCGGGGGGTGACCCTGGAGGATCTGCCCGCGGCGCCTGAAGACCTTGCCCGGCTGCTGCAGATGATCGCCTCCGGCAAGATTAGTGGCAAGATTGCCAAGGAGGTGTGGCTGGCCATGGCCGGCGAGGGCGGGGATCCGGAGGAGATCGTCAGTGAGCGCGGCCTGAGCCAGATCAGCGACGATTCGGTACTGGAGGAACTGGCGGAGAAAGTCATAGGCCAGAACCCGGATGTGGTTCGCGATTACCTGGGCGGCAAGGAGAAGGCGGTGGGCTTCCTTGTCGGACAGATCATGAAGGAGACCCGGGGGAAGGCCAACCCCCAGCTGGTGAACGAGAAGCTCAGAGATTCGCTGGAGCAGCTTCGAGAGAGGGAAAGCGATGCGAATTCTGGTCCTGAGTGACACACACATACCAAACAGGACGACACAGCTGCCCGGTGAGGTGATCAGGGCCCTGGAGTCGTCTCCCGACCTGATTCTGCACGCCGGCGACCTGGTCAGCGAGGAATTAGCAGGTATGCTGGGGGACTACGCCCCGCTGAAGGCAGTGGCCGGGAACATGGATCCCGGTGAATTGAGGCGCTCGCTGCCGCGGCTCCGGGAGCTGGACTGCGGGGGAATCTCCGTGGCGGTGATGCACGGGGATGGATTGAAGGGGGACGTTTCCGCGGCCCTGCTTCGTCACTTCCCCGGGGCCGACGTAATCGTGTCGGGCCACACCCACAGGCCACAGCTTTTGAACCGAGACGGAACCTGGATACTCAACCCGGGTTCACCGACGGATCCCCGGGGCGGGACGCCGCCGAGCTTCGGCTGGATTGAACTGTCCGCCGGCACCTGTCGGCTCTCACTGCAGGCCCTCAGCTGATGGGAGGAGGCCCAATGCGCTACGATGCAGTCCTGTTTGACCTGGACGGCACCCTGATCGGCCTGAGGCCGGAGGAGTTCATTTCCGCCTACTTCGATCGAATCGGACGTTGGGTGTCTGCCCGGATGGACCCGGAGCCCTTCCTGCAGCTGCTGGGTGCTTCCACCCGGGCGATGCTGCAGAGCGAGGACGCGGGCCTGACTAATGAAGAGGTCTTCCTGGACCACTTCGTGCCGGGCATTCCCGGTCTCGACCGGGAAGAGACGCTGGAGCTGTTCGACCGCTTCTACGAGGAAGAGTTCCCGCGTCTTCGCCACCTCTGCCGCGCCCTTCCCGCGGCCCGACCGGTGGTCAGGACCCTCAGGGAGTCCGGTCGCCTCCTGGTGCTCGCCACCAATCCGGTGTTCCCCCGGGTGGCCATAGAGCAGCGGCTGCGCTGGGGCGGGCTGGAGCCGGAGGATTTCGATCACATAAGCAGCTACGAGAACTCCAGCTGCTGCAAGCCCAGCCTCGGGTATTACCGCGACCTGGTGCAGC
>JAWOBW010000232.1:0-5866 GCA_046484105.1 Bacillota bacterium | reverse complement strand
TGGTGAACGAGCTGCGGGACTGGACAGGGAGTCGGTGGGACCAGCTGGAGGAGGAGGCGCGCGATTATGCGGCCGCCGCTGGCGAAGTCGAGGGTTTGCAGAAGGAGATCGCGACGGTCAGTGGGGTAATCCAGCGCCAGGAGGGTCGCCTGCGAGAGCTGCGCGAGACCGAGCAGGGACTGGCGGGCGAGCTGGAGGTCATACTGGCTGCGGCTGGCGACGACGCGGAGAGGGCCAGGGAGCGATACAACGAGTGGGTTGGTCATCTGCGGGCCATGGATCAGTCCCGGGCCAGGCTGGAGGAGAATCTCAGGCAGTTTGGGGCGGGCAATACGGACCAGCTCGCGGAGATGAAGATGGATGCGGACAACCGCGCCCTGGATAGCCTGCGCCGGTGGCGGGAGCTGGTAGATGATAATCCCGGACTGCCGGAGGTGGAGGAGGCTGATGAGGGTCAATCGGTCGATGAGCGCCTGCAGCGGCTTGACGAGGAGATCGCCGCCCTCGAGGAGAGCGCGGAGGAGATGGAGGAGCGTCGACTGGCCCTGCTGAGTCGGCAGAGCCGCATCGAGGGGAGCGATCCACTCAACATAGCCCGGGCAGAGATGACCCTGAAGGTCCTCCGGGAACAGCGCGAGGAGGTTCGGCTTCTGGCCGAGGCCATCGCCTGTGCCCACAGCGGCATCCAGCGGGCAACAGTGGAGGTCCACAGCTCCTTCCGCGAATACCTGGAACGGCTGGCGACGCGGCAGCTGCGGGCCCTGACCGGAGTCGCGGGCAGGGTCGTCACCCTGGGAGAGGAGTTCGAAGTCGGCCTGGAATCCGGGGGGCGCCCGTGTGCCCTGGAGCAGCTCAGCAAGGGGGCGAGGGATCAGCTGTACCTGGCGCTGAGATTTGCCGTGGCGGATGTGGTCGCCTCGGAGGTCCGGCTGCCGTTCATCTTCGACGACCCCTTCGTCACCTGGGACGCGGGGCGCAGGGAGAACCTGAGGCAGATGCTGCAGGAGGAGGTGAAGAGACGGCAGGTGATCGTTCTCTCGCACAGCACCGACTACGCGGGGTGGGGCGAGGAAGTGGCGCTGGATGTTCTGTGAGACGGGCACCAATCGGGCCGACTCGCGGCTGAGTCGGGACTGGTTGGTCGGTCAGGATGCAGAGAGGAGAATGCAATGAGCAGCAGTGAACGCAGACCGTTGAGGGCCGAGGATGCATGTCGCTTCACGCCGCTGGGTGAGCCGCAGATCTCCCCAGACGGGTCAATGGTGGCCTTTGTTCGTCAGTACAGTGATCTGGATGAAAATGAGACGAGAACGGAAATATGGACGGTCTCTGTGCGGGAGGGTACTCCCAGGCGTCTGACCACGGGCGGCAAGATGAACGCGATGCCGCGGTGGTCGCCGGATGGATTGCGCGTGGCCTTTATCTCCGACAGGACGGGAAAGAAACAGATTCACATCATCGACCCGCGGGGTGGAGAGGCGGCGCCCGTTGCAACTGAGGAGGAGCCCCTGTCGGCGCCGGAGTGGTCACCGGATGGCGGCCGCATCGCCTTCGTCGCCGCCGTGCACATGCGTCCCGGGGATGAGTTCTACCCAGGGGCGCCGGCGGATTCAGTCCTGACCCGGGATGAGGACGATGACGACGCGCCAGTGGTGGTCAAGACACTGCACCACCGGCAGGACGGAATAGGTTTCTTCGGGCACCGGTTCCGCCACCTATTCGTCGTCGATGCCCGGGAAGCCTGGGGGCGCGAGAAGGCGGAAACTCACCGGGTGACCGACGGAAGGTACAACCACGACTCGCCGGCGTGGTCCCCGGATGGACGGTACCTGATCTGCACCGCCAACCGCGATCTTCCGGACAGCGATCCCGTGTGGGTGCGTCATCTCTGGGCGTTTGAGGTTGACTCGGGAGACGGAGTCCGGGTCCTTCGCGAGGACTATCCCGTCCACAGCCCGCGGTTGTCGCCCGACGGCCGGACTGTTGCCTTCATCGGGGCCGATTTTCCCTTCGACTGGGTTTCGTCACCGTACAACCTGTTCACCGTGGATTTTGCCCCCGAGACCTTTCCGCTGTCCTGGGATGCGGCCCGTAACCTCACCGACTCTCTCGACCGCCGGGTTGGCGGGGCGGCCAGCTCCGATCTGCGGTGCCGGGGAGGGGCTGCCTACCCGGTGCTGTGGACGGCGGACAGCAGGGTTCTCTACACCACCGTGGCCAGCGAGGGAGAAAGCTTCGTATGCCGGATTCCCGCCGACGGGGAGGGACCCGCGGAACGGGTCACCCCCGGGACGGGAAGGGTTGTGGCCGCGCCCGCCCTCTCCCGGGACGAGGCCCTGGTGTACCTGGCGGGTGGCCCGACTGAGCCGGACGAGGTCTTCATCCTGGATCGCGAGGGATGTGAACGCAGGCTGACTGACATCAACCGGCCGGTGGCAGAAGAGATGCTGCTGGCTGAGCCGGAGCGCATGCTCTTCGAGGGCGCCGGCGGCTGGGAGATAGAGGGGTGGCTGATGAGGCCGCCCGGGGCCGTGGAGGGGGAACGTCATCCGACAGTGCTGGTGATTCACGGCGGCCCGAGTGGGATGTTCGGCTGCGGCTTCTCCCTGCAGTTTCAACACCTGGCGGGCGAGGGATTCGCGGTCACGTATCTGAACCCCCGCGGCAGCTCCGGCTACGGTGCCGAGTTCGGCCTGGCAGTGGTGGGAGACTGGGGCGGTGAGGATTACCGGGATCTCATGGCCGGCGTCGATCGCGGGATCGAGATGGGGATCGTGGATCCCGAGCGCCTCGGCGTCACCGGGTGGAGCTACGGCGGATTCATGACCTGCTGGATTGTCACCCAGACGGACCGCTTCAGCGCCGCGGTGGGAGGAGCGCCGGTGAGCGACCAGTACAGCATGTATGGCACCAGTGACGTGGGCTCCGGTTTTGCCGAGTTCTCCACCGGCGCCAGGCCCTGGGAGAATCCCGAGGCTCTCCTCAGTCACTCACCCGTTCGGTACATGGGAGAGGTGGTGACGCCGCTGCTCTTGCTGCACGGGGAGAACGATCTTCGCTGCCCCGTCTCGCAGTCAGAGGAGGTGTTCACCGCCCTGAAGCGCCAGGGGAAGGAGTGCGTCCTCGTCCGCTATCCGGGTGAGCCGCACGGCCTGGCGAAGCCGAGAAACCTGGTGGACAGAATGGAGCGCACAGCGGCCTGGTTCAGACACCATCTCAGCTGATAGCCACACCGCCGCCGACCGGATGGGGATCTTCCGGGCGGCGGCGGTCACGATGCTCCCGCGGGCGTAACCCTACATCTTTTCTCTCTGCAGTGCGGGTATACGTCCAGAAACCCAGAGAAGCAGATTCGCGGCCGCCAGGACAAGGAGACCGGCCAGGCCGGTGAGCCCAACCGTCAGGTCTGATCCCCCCGAGGTAACCATGAGGGACAGGCCCGCCAGCCCGTTGATCACCCCGTGAAAGACTGCTGCCGCCAGCACCGAACCGGCCCTGAGGGTCACATACGAGAAAAGCGGTGACAGCAGGAGTGTGAACGCAGTCATCATGAACACTCCCGGCACCGGGTTTTCCGGGTAGTTGTGTCCCTGGAGAATGGCCGGCATGTGCCAGACTCCCCACACCACCCCGATGATAAGTGACGACTTCCAGAATCCCAGGGGTTTGAGCTCGTGCAGCATGAATCCCCGCCACCCCAGCTCCTCGCCGAAGGCGGCTACTGCATTGATAGTGCATCCCGCGGCCACACCCGACACCAGCCCCAGCCAGAACGGGTGAATCGGGGCAGTCTCGAACTGCTCCCTCAGTTGAACCATCTGTTCTTCAGTGTAGTATTGGGAGTACTGCTGCAGAATGCCCTCTATGGAAGTGGCCAGCTGCACACCGGGAAACAGCAGCCCGACCGCAGTTGTCAGGGCAAAGAAGGCTACCGGCAGGGCGATGGCGACGAGAAACCACCGGTTGAGTCGAAAGGACACCCCCAACGGCCGGATGATCTGCTGGCGATAGATGAGCTTGCGCACAATTATGGTCACGAGGAGGGGAATGAACATGTAAAGGACTCCCACCAGGATCTGATCTCCCCAGGTTCCCCCCATGGCCAGGTAGATGTAGAAGCCGGCGTAGCTTATGAAGTAGGTCAGCAGAATGTAGAGACCGACCTTCCTCCAATCAACCGATCGGTTCACGCCTATTCCTCCTCACTCCTCCACAATTCTATTATCGATGTGTGGGTCGGTCAATTATCCGTTCGACTCATTGCAGTGTCCCCAGAGTCATCTTCACCCAACCGGCAGAGATCTTCAACCTGTACTGGTCCGATGTGGCTGGGGCTCGTCTGGCCTCCCGGCAGGGTTTTCGGCGTTGCGTGAAGAAGACTTTGTTTTGAAACGCAACCTGTGGTGCCCGCAACAAATGGCATCTCGTACCGTCCCCCCCAACCCCCGGCGGGAGTTGAGGGGGCTTGCAGTATCAGATGACATGTGCATCGTCAGTCCTGGGGGTACTGCCCGGGAAGCAGTGAAGATGGGAGTGAGAGAGGTGGAAGGATTCCGCATGATGACTGAGGAGGAGCGACGGCGGCAGTTTCCACTCGTTGAACAGTATGCGTACTTCAATACCGCGGCCACCGGGTTGGTTCCGACGCGGACCATCGAGGCCATGAAGAGATACTGGGAAGCAGGGGGGCATCCATACGGGTTGGGGCTGGATGATCCTCCCCAGTTGAGCGAGGATCCCCGCACCAGGATGGCCCGGTTCATCGGGGCCTCGCGCAAAGAGGTGAACTTCGTTTCATCCACCACTCACGGACTGAGCATCGCGGCGACCTCCTTCCCGCTCGGTGCGGGTGACGAGGTGCTGATACCGGAGCGGGAGTTCCCCTCCGTCGTATATCCCTTCCTGAACCAGGCCGAGATTCGCGGCTTTGCGGTGCGGTTCGTTCCCTGGGAGGGGTGTGGACCCGACCTGGAGGTGCTCGCTTCCGCCATGTCCGAGCGCACGCGGATGCTCTGCATCAGCTGGGTGCAGTATCAGAACGGCTACACCCAGGATCTCGAGGCACTGGGGAAGTTGTGCCGGGATCGGGGCGTCTACCTGGTGGTGGACGTGATACAGGGCCTGGGTGCCGTTCCCCTGAATGTCGACGGACTGGGAGTGGACCTGTTGACCGGTGGCACATTCAAATGGTTGATGGCCGGTCCGGGCAACGCCCTCCTGTACATCCGTCGGGAGCTGATAGAGGAGCTGATCCCGGCCTTCGCCGGGTACCTGGGCGTCACCAGTGAGGTGGAGGATCCCTGCTACAAGCTGGAGTTCAGGGATGATATCGAGCGGTTCAACCTGGGTTCCACCAATGACCCGGCGATCACTGCATTGTTTCACTCGCTGGGAATGATCGAGGAATTGGGAATAGATGAAGTCAACGCGCACGTTCGCCGGATTGCCGCCAGGGTGCGCGAGGGAGCGCTTGAGAGGGGTTACATCGTCAACACCCGCGAGGACGAGATGTCACCCATCGTCGCCGTGACCACCGGGAACAGAAGAGAGGATGAGGTACTGCTGCGCCACCTCCAGGACAGCGGGGTCTACACCTGCATAAGGGGGATGGGACTGCGGCTGGCGCCCCACTTTTACTGCAGCGACGAAGACGTGGACCGCCTGCTCGATCTTCTGTGAGGGGTGACAATGCAGGACCGCAGGGCCCCGGGGGCGTCGTTGCACACCTTGGCGCTGGGTCTGCCCGGGGACGGTTGGCGAACGATGCCCAGTTGAGTAGAATCAGTCTCACACCCGAAATCCTGATACGCTGTTTCAGTGGACCCGGCGGGGATGGACGGTGAAGAAGCACTCACACGGGAAAGGA
>JAWOBW010000205.1:0-5868 GCA_046484105.1 Bacillota bacterium | reverse complement strand
TCCCCCACCTCAGTACTAACAACGCCTTAAGCCGCTTAACTTCGGAGTTCGGATGGGATCCGGTGTACATGGCTTAGTATGGGAATCGACGTCGAGGACGGCTTCACTCCCAAGTACATCACCATCCGCGGAAAGGGAAAAGTACTGAAGGACCTGCGCAAGCTGGTAAGCTCCTGCGACCGGGTGCTTTTGGCCACCGACCCCGACCGGGAGGGGGAGGCGATTGCCTGGCACCTCATTCACGCCCTCAGCCTGGACGAGGATTCGGCCAGGGTGGCCTTCAACGAGATAACCGGGGAGGCGATCAGGCGGGCGCTGAAGTCTCCCCGCCCGATCGATCAGTCCCTGGTGGATGCGCAGCAGGCGCGGAGGATTCTGGACCGGCTGGTCGGCTACAAGCTGAGCCCTCTCCTGTGGCGCAAGGTTCGCCGGGGCCTGTCCGCCGGCAGGGTGCAGTCGGCCGCGGTGCGAATGATCGTGGAACGGGAGCGCGAGAGAGAGGCCTTTGAGCCCGAGGAATATTGGACCCTGGACGCGGAGTTTGCCTCGCCCGCGGGGGAGGAGTTCGCGGCCCACCTGGCCGAGGTCGGGGGAGAGGAGCCGCGGATTCCCGACGAGGAGGCCATGAACGGGATCCTGCAGCGGATCCCCCGGGAAGGGTGGACCGCCGACGAGGTGGAGCGGAAGGAGACCAAGCGCTATCCGGCCGCTGCCTTCACCACCAGCAGCATGCAGCAGGCGGCTTCGCGCAGGCTGGGCATGAATGGCGGCTTCGCCATGAGGGTGGCGCAGCAGCTGTACGAGGGTCTGCCGCTGCGGGGAGATTCAGAACGCACCGGGCTCATCACCTACATGAGAACGGATTCAACCCGGGTTTCGGAGATGGCGGTGGGCCGGGCGGAAAAGTTCATCCGGGAGCGCTACGGAGCCGAGTTTTCCGAGCCCCGGGTGCGGCGCGGCAGGGCGCGCCGGGGAGCGGAGGAGGCGCACGAGGCCATCCGCCCCGCGGACGTCAGCCGCACGCCCGAGTCGCTGAAGAAGGATCTGAACAATTCGCAATACCGGCTGTATCGCCTCATCTGGGAGCGGTTCGTGGCCAGCCAGATGAAGCCCGCCATCTACGACGAGGTGGAAGTGACCATCAGATCGGGCGACTTTGGCTTCCTGGCCCGCGGGCGGCAGTTGAAGTTCCCCGGCTTTCTCATTCTCAACCGGGGTGCGAGGAATGATGATTCGCTCCTGCCGCCGATTCGCCGCGGAGATGAGATCGAGCTGCTGGAGCTGATGCCCAAGCAGAACTTCACCAGTCCTCCCTCCCGCTACAATGAGGCGACCCTGGTCAAGGCGCTGGAGGAGGAGGGGATCGGCCGTCCCAGCACATACGCTCCCATAGTGGAGACCATTCAGAAGCGCGGCTACGTCGGGGTGGAGGACAAACACTTCTTCCCCACGGAGCTGGGCAGGGCGGTCAACGACCTGCTGGAGGAGCACTTCCCCGACGTGGTGGATCTGAACTTCACCCGGGAGATGGAGACGCAGCTGGACAGCATCGAGGAGGGCGAGACCGATTGGGATCAGGTGATCGGCAGCTTCTGGGAGCACTTCTCGGAGAATTTGCGGCGGGCCTACGAGGACGCACCCAGGGTGAAGCTGCCCGAGAAAGAGACGGATGTCATTTGCGAGGAATGCGGCGCGCGGATGGTGATAAAGCACGGGCGGTACGGCAAGTTTCTGGCCTGCCCCCGCTATCCGGAGTGCAAGAACTCGAAGCCCTATTTCGAGAAGACCGGGGCCCAGTGTCCCGAGTGCGGCGGGGACGTAGTGAAGAAGCGAAGTCGCAAGGGACGAGTCTTCTACGGTTGCGCAAACTACCCCGAGTGCGAGTTCGTGGTGTGGCACGAACCCACCGGGGAGGTCTGTCCCGAGTGTGGAGCTTTCATGGTCCGGAGGAGAACCAGGCGCAAGGGCGAATACCTGCAGTGCGCGCGCAAGGAATGCGGGTTCGAGCGGCTGCCGGCGGACGAGATGAAGGTGGAGGGGAACTAGATCTTGGGGGATGAGGTTTTTCGGGGGGTCGTGACCGGGTTTCTGCGTCATCTCGAGATGCAGAAGGGTTATTCCCCCCACACCATTCGAAGCTACCGGGGCGACCTGCGGTACATGCTGGCCTTCTTCTTCTCGCGGAAGCCGGATGCGCAGGTGGAGGAGCTGGCGAGGTTGGACGTGCGGGACATGAGATCCTACCTGTCCCACCTCCTGTCGACCGGTTACGCTCGGAGCACGATCAACCGCAAGCTGGCGGCCATGCGGTCCTTCTGGAGATACCTGGTGGATGAGGGATTGGCGGAGGATAACGTTCTCTCCTACCTGGCGTCGCCGAAGATGCCCTCTCGTCTTCCCCGGTTCTTCTATCGCGACCAGGTGGAGCGGATTCTGGAGGCCCCGGCGGAGGATACTCCCGAGGGCCTGAGGGACCGGGCCATCCTGGAGATGCTTTACGCCACCGGCATCCGGGTGTCGGAGCTGGTGGCGCTGAATGCGGGCTCGGTCGAGGACTCGGGCGAGCGGGTCCGCGTCTACGGCAAGGGAGGCAGGGAACGCCTGGTCCCCGTCGGCGAGTATGCGCGCAGGTCCCTCGAGCAGTACCTGGAGTCGGGACGGCCCCAGCTGGCACAGAGGAACCCGCGCGACGCGGGCACCGCCCTATTTCTCAATCACCGCGGGACTCGACTGACCTCCCGCGGGGTGAGGTGGCTGGTGAAGAAACACGTGGTGAATTCCGGGAGCAGGGGCAGCCCGCACACCTTCCGGCACTCCTTTGCCACCCACCTGCTCGACGGCGGGGCGGACCTGCGCAGTGTGCAGATGATGCTGGGACACGCGAATCTGTCCACCACCGGCATATATACCCACGTGAGTACGGCTCTGGTGCGCCGGGTGTATGATGAGTCGCATCCCCGGTCCCAAAGAGAGAGGAGCTGACATGTTCAGGGGGACGACTATCGTCGCGGTCACAGGTGACGAGGAGGTGGCCGTGGCCGGCGACGGACAGGTCACCATGGCGGATAAGCTGATTCTAAAGCGGGGAGCCCGCAAGGTGCGCCGGCTGTACGGCGGCAAGATCCTGGCCGGTTTTGCCGGTTCCCTGGCCGATGCCGTGACCCTATTTGACAAGTTCGAGGGTAAGATCGAGCAGTACCACGGCAACCTCCAGCGGGCGGCAGTTGAACTGGCCAAGGAGTGGCGCACGGATCGGATCCTGCGGCGACTGGAGGCCCTGCTGGTGGTGGCCGACGCTGGGGGTGTGCTGGTGGTCTCGGGGGCCGGCGAGGTGATCGAGCCCGACGACGGCATAGTCGCCGTGGGGTCCGGGGCAGGATACGCTCTGTCGGCCGCCCGGGTTCTGCAGCGGCACTCCTCCCTCAGTCCCGAGCAGATTGCCAGGGAGTCTCTTCTGGCTGCGGCAGAAATATGTGTGTATACTAATGACAGCATAATTGTGGAAACTATGAAACGAACTCGCACCTGATGAGTGTTATCTGTCGCAGTAGTCTCAGGATCGCGGGAGGCGATGATACGCATGAGTGAATTGACACCCAGGGAGATTGTCACAGAACTCGACCGCCACATTGTGGGTCAGGAGGAGGCCAAACGCTCCGTCGCGGTGGCCCTGCGCAACCGGTACCGGCGAAGCCGTCTTCCGCGGGAACTGCGGGAGGAGATACTGCCCAAGAACATCCTCATGATCGGCGCGACCGGGGTGGGCAAGACCGAGATTGCCAGGCGGCTGGCCCGGCTTGTCAGGGCGCCGTTTCTGAAGGTGGAGGCCACCAAGTTCACCGAGGTGGGCTACGTCGGGCGGGATGTGGAGTCCATGGTTCGGGACCTGGTTGAGGCGGCCATCCGGATGGTGAAGGCCGAGGAGATGGCCAAGGTCGACGAGGAGGCCGACCGGGCAGCCCGGAGACGACTGCTGGACATAATCGCCCCGGTGGGCAAGCGCAGGCCCAAGAGAAATCCCTTCGAGGCGTTGTTCGCCGAAAATGTCGATGATGACGACAATGCCGATGAGGATTTTGAGCGCTCGGTGGAGCGGCAGCGCAGAAGAGAGCTGGCCGAGCGTCTGGACAGCGGCGAGTTGGACGACCAGGAAGTGGAGATCGAGGTGGAGGAGCAGGTCCCCTCGATGGTCGAGGTGTTCGGCGGGGGCGGGGTGGAGGAACTGGGTATCAATCTGCAGAGCATGTTCGGTAACATCTTTCCCGCCAAGAAGAACAAGCGCAGGGTTTCCATCGCCGAGGCCCGCTCCATCTTGCGCAACGAGGAAGCGCAGAAGCTCATCGACATGGACCGGGTTCACAGGATGGCGATCAAGAGGGCGGAGAACGAGGGCATCATCTTCCTCGACGAGCTGGACAAGGTGGCCGGGGAGGATTCAAGGAGCGGTCCCGACGTCTCTCGCGAGGGTGTGCAGAGGGACATACTGCCCATCGTGGAGGGCACAACCGTCATGACCAAGTACGGTCCGGTCAGGACTGACCACACGCTGTTCATCGCTGCAGGGGCCTTTCACACCAGCAAGCCCTCGGACCTGGTTCCCGAGCTGCAGGGACGGTTCCCAATCAGAGTGGAGATGCATTCTCTCAGCCGCGACGATCTGCGCAGGATCCTGGTGGAGCCCCGCAGCTCGCTCACACGTCAGTACGAGGAGCTGCTGCAGACCGACGGAGTCAACCTCGAATTCACCGAGGACGGTCTGGACGAGATCGCTCGCATCTCCGAGGAGATCAACACCGCCACCGAGAACATCGGGGCGAGACGGCTGCACACGGTGATGGAGAAGCTGCTGCAGGACGTCTCCTTCGACGCACCCGACGATGTGCCCGAACACGTGGTCATCGACGCGGAATACGTGCGCGACAAGCTGGCGGAGATCGTGTCGGACAGGGACCTGAGTCACTACATCCTCTGAGCGCGGCCGGCGGTCGCCCCGTCGTCTTTACCCGGGAGGCAGCGGGGGTTGGAAGTCTCCTTACCCCCCTCCTCCCGCCCTAATCCTTCATTTCACCCGCGGCTTCTGAACTGCAGTTCACTTCCTCCGACGGCCGGTGAGGAATATGGAACCGCGGTTTTCGCTGTATGCAGACGCCGCACCGCACTATTTCCCAATCTTGTACCCCCATGACGCACTGGGATCGCCATCTCCCGGGCGCCAATGAGGGGCCGCGAAGCAGGAATTGCCCCGCTCAGTGTTGAAATCGTCTATCCGAGGGAGGGGTTAAATTGAAAAGGCTGAGATACCTTGCGGCATTAATGGTTTTCGCTCTGGCCCTGGTAACGATTATCGGAGGCTGCGGGCAGCAGGCCGAGGAGCCGGAGGAGCCCGAGAAGGTCGAGGAGACGGAGGAGACCGAGGAGGAGGAGCCCGCAGATGAGGGGCCCAGGGAGGGCGGCACGCTCATCATAGCCGTCAGCGGCGATCCGGTGTCGCTGGATCCGCACCTGCAGGCGGACTGGAGCACCCGGCAGAGCATCGCCTACATGTTCGACGGGCTGACCATTGTCGGCGTGGGTGCGGACGGCAACGAGGAGATCCAGCCGGCCCTGGCGCGCGATTGGGACATCTCGGAGGACGGCCTTACATACACGTGGTATCTCAGGGAGGACGTGCTCTTTCACGACGGCACCCCGTTCAACGCCGAGGCAGTCAAGTTCACCTATGACCGGTACCTGGACCCCGACTTCAACGCCAATGAGCACCCCCATATCGTCGACCGCCTCGAGAGCGTGGAGGTGGTGGACGAGTTCACCGTTCAGATGAACATGCTCAGGGTCGACATCTTTTGGGAGTCATCGGTGGCATCCCAC
>JAWOBW010000086.1:0-13100 GCA_046484105.1 Bacillota bacterium | reverse complement strand
CGAGGCCAGGGCCTTTGTTATCCGATCCGCGGCAAAAACCAGTCCGATCCATATATACACCTATTCGCCCTCCCGCTCGAATCATCTGAGCTTCATTCTAGCACAGCCTGAAGCATATACCAAACTCGCACGGGCGAGGGTCGAGGGCGACGGGATGCCGCCCGAGCCCGACGGCCTCGCACCGCAATGCTGTGCTGGTGTGGCCGGGGGCCGGGCGAAACCCGGTGGCCGGCCTGGCGGACAGTGACCACTTCCCCGTCGTGACTGCCGGGTGCGACTACCCCGGCGAGGGTACAGCCGCACCCGGGAGCCCGCGGCGACACCTGGCCCTCAGTTGCAGAACCGGGGCGCCCATGTACTGCTGCGACAGACGCCAGGGGCACCCGGCAGTGATTGCCGGCGGGTCACTTCATATGTACAAACGGCTTCGCTTCGCACTATAATCTTAGGTAGCCGTACTATTAGGCACGGGAAAGGTAGTTCCATGCTGATTCGCAATCCCCGTTTTGCCCTGCTATTCGCCTCGCTGTTCCTGGTGATGGTCGGTTTCGGGCTCGTAATCCCGCTGTTGCCCTTCGTCGCCCGGGACCTGGGCGCATCATCCTTCGATATGGGCCTGTTGACCTCGGTCTGGGCAGCGGCACAGTTTCTCACCGCCCCCCGCTGGGGCACTGTCTCCGATCGACGCGGGCGGAGACCGACGCTCATACTGGGACTGGTCGGCTTCGGGCTCGGGTTCTTCCTCATGGGCTTTTCCACGGAACTGTGGATGCTGTATCTGGCCCGCATCATCGGAGGGCTGCTCTCCGCCTCGACCATCCCGTCGGCGAAGGCCTACATCGCCGACATCACCCCTCCCGAGGAGAGGGGGCCAAGCATGGGACTGCTGGGAGCGGCCTTCGGCCTGGGATTCATGCTGGGGCCGAGCATAGGCACCATCATGGCCCCCCTGGGAGTGAGGTTCACCTTCTTCGCCGCCGGAGCCTGCGGGTGCATCAACGCGCTGCTGGTGCTGTTGTTTCTGCCCGAACCCGAGGAGCGCATTGAGAGCGGCATGGACGGGGGATCGGTGTTGTCCGCCATGATCGACGCGGCGCGCCGCCCCCACGCCGTCCTCTACTGGACCCCCTTCTTCATCACCTTCGCCAGTTCATCCCTGTTCAGCATGATGGGCTTCTTCCTCATGGACAAATTCGCCGCGGCGGAGTCCCAGGTGGGAATAGCCTTCACGGTGAACGGCGCCATCGGGGTTCTGATACAGGGCATACTGATCGGGGTTGCGATAAGGACCTTCGGCGAGATCAGACTTCTGCGCGGCGGCATGCTTCTGTCCGCCCTGGGATTCATCGTGTTCACCCTGGCTCCAAGTTTCCCCCTGATCCTGGTGTCCGTGGCCTTCATAGCCACGGGAATGGGCCTGGCCCGGCCCGTTGTGACCTCACTGCTCTGCAACGTGACGGACATGGGCCAGGGAATCACCATGGGCCTGCAAACCTCATACGACTCCCTGGGACGAATGCTCGGACCGCTGTGGGCCGGGCTTCTGTACATGATCACCATCGAGGCACCATACATCTCGTCCGCGATGGTGTTCGCACTGGCATTTCTGTACGTCGAGCGAACCCACGCCGTCCTCAGGCGGCCGCCCGCCGATGCCCTCGCCCCGGACGCGGGGATGCCATCCACCCCGCCCCCGGCCCCGGCCCACCGACAGGGTGGACGGCTGAAGGACTGAATGCGACCCCGGGCGAGTCCGGTTCCGCCGCCCCGCTGACGACATGAATGGTGGCCCCCGCGGAGGACCTTTCCATCATGAGCTCACGACGAACTCATCCCCTTGACATCGGGAGCTGCCCACAGGCATAGTGTAGGTATGAGTGTATCATTGAACTGAAACAGTAACACACGGGGAGCGAACTATGTGGCTCAACATTAACCCCTCTCTGGGCATGCCAATATACCTGCAGATAATGGATCAAATACGTCACGCCGTGGCCGGAGGATACCTCAGCCCGGGTGAGAAGCTGCCCTCGGTGCGCGATCTGGCCCTGGAGCTGACCGTGAGCCCCAACACGGTGGTCCGGGCCTATCGTGAACTGGAAAGAGAGGGCCTGGTGACGACCCGGCAGGGCAGCGGGACCTTCATCACCGAGAAGAGACAGCAGTATTCGCCTGAGCGTCAGTACCGCACCCTGGAGCCCCTGCTTCGCCACCTGATGGCCCGGGCCAGGCTGCTCGGAGTATCCCAACGGGAGCTGGTCGAGATGGTGAAAAGATGTCACGGAATGGAGAATGCAGATGAAACAGAATGCAGTAAAGATTGACAACCTGACCTGCCGCTTCGCCGACGTGACGGCCGTCCGGAACCTCAGCCTGTCTGTTCCCAGCGGCTGCATCTATGCCATCGTGGGCAAGAACGGGGCCGGCAAGACCACCACCATCAGGGCCCTCATGGGAATGGTTCGGCCAGACGGGGGAAGGGCCGAGATCCTCGGTTTCGACTGCACTGCACAGGGTGAGAGGGCCCGCCGCCACGTCGGGTATCTGCCGGAGAGCCGTTCCCTGTACGGATACATGCGGGTCGACGAGCTGCTTCGCTTCGCGCGCTCCTTCCACGGTGACTGGGACGATGCCCTGGTGAACCGGTACCTGGAGCTCTTCGAGATACCCAGGAGGCGGGTCACGTCCCAGCTGTCCGCGGGCATGCGCACCCAGCTGGGGCTCATCCTTGCCCTGGCCCACAATCCGCGCGTTCTCATCCTCGACGAGCCAATTGCCCACCTGGACGTGGCGCGCGTGCGACAGCTGTTGACGATCATGCTGAGTGAGGCAGCGGCGAAGGAGCAGACGGTGCTGATATCGTCTCACGCCCTGCACCACGTGGAGAGGGTGGCCGATCACGTGGCCATCATCGATCGGGGAAGACTGGTACTGGAAAAGCCCCTCGAGGACATGAAGGTGGATGAGAAGCGCATCAGGGTGGCCTTCCAGGTGGATCCCCCGGAGGACCTGTTCGATCACCCCGCAGTGACGCAGGTCCGAAACGAGGGCAGAAAGTACCTGGTCACCGTGTGCGGTTCCGCAGATGACATCGTAGACAGGTGCTCACGCATCCCCCACTTCGCCCTGGAGGTCATCGACATGAACCTAGAGGACATATTCCTGGAGTACACTGACCGACGCGGGGGGGTTGATGGACATGACGCTTAGCCGCGGTCTACTCGGCAAGGAGCTGCGCGAGGGACGCTGGAAGTGGATGATAGGAGGAGGGGCGCTGCTGCTGACCGCCCTGTCGCTGCCCTTCGGTTTCGAGTTTCTCAGTTCGCTCTTCGCCGCGGCTCCCCCGCTGCCGGAACCGTGGGGGACTGCGATCTCCAGGCAGATGAGTGACTACACCACCTACCTGTGGCTGAACTGGTACGGCAAGAACCTCTTCCAACTGGTGGTGGTCATCGCTGCAATCCTGGGCGCGGCTCCCCTGGCGGGAGAGAAGTCGCGGCAGAGCATGGAATTCCTCCTGGCCCAGCCGGTCAGCCGGGCCGCCATATTCCGGACCAAGTATCTGGCCGGCCTGGCCCTGCTGTGGGGTGTCATCGTCGTCAGCACCCTGAGCATGGGTCCGTCGTCGGCAATGATTGAACACTCCCTGAACCTGCCTTCCTTTCTCCGGGGTCTGCCGGTCACCCTGGCGGCAGCTGCCCTCTTCTACAGCATTGCCTGGGTGTATTCGGCCCTGTTCAGCGAGCAGCTCAAGGCCGCCCTGGCCGCCGGGGCCACGTCAACCGGACTCATTGCCCTCGGGTGGATTCCCGCCCTGAAGCAGTTTTCTCTCGGCACTTACCTGGCTGCAACCCACACTCTTCAAACCGGCGAGATTCGCTGGGACGTGACCCTGCTACTGCTGGGGCTCTCTCTTTTGTGTGCCGCAGCAGCGTGGCGGATATTCCGGTCACAGAAGACACTGACGTGAGAGGAGGTGCGCAGAATGCTTCTTGCCACAAGTGACCTTCGCACAGACTATGAGGTTCTCGGGCTGGTGCGCGGCAGCTGCATGCAGGCAACTCACCTCGGCCGGGACATACTTGCCTCCCTGCGAAAGCTTATCGGGGGCGAGGTGACCGAATACGCCGAGCTGCTGAAGCGGGCCCGGGACCGGGCGATTGAGGACATGGTAGCCCAGGCCGAGGACATGGGGGCGAACGGGATCATCGGGATGCGCTTCTCGACCGCCAGCATCACCAGCGGGGCCGCCGAGGTCATCGTGTACGGCACCGCGGTCAGAATCTGACCCCGGCCGTCCCTCACCGCCGGAGGCATTCGTGCGCGGATGCATCGGCCTGGGATCAGCCGGGCTGACTGCACTGCCGGGACCGGTCCGAACCGCCCGGTTGAGAGGCCAGAAGATCGCGGGCGAAACGGATCATGCCGGGCGGCGCGCCGGGCAGATCCATGAATTCCTCGAACAGCTCGGCACACTCGTCTGCCATCACGCCGCCGGTCAGTTCGAAGGCCCGCCCACCGCAGCGGGCCACGGTGGCGGGGTCGTCAAGCAGGTATGTGCCCCCGTCCACCGGAGCCGGGAGCCCGTAGACCACCCGGCCCACCCCCTCCGTCAGCAGCGCCGCCGTGCACATGACGCAGGGCTCCAGGGTGGTGTAGAGGGTCAGTTCCCTGCGCCCAACCGCCGGAGCGGGGCTCTCCAGGAGCAGAAGCAGCTCGGCATGGGATATTCGGTTCTTCTGGCCCCGGTCCCGGGCGTGCGCTGCGGCAATCACTCCCCCGTCGGGATCGACCAACACCGCTGCACAGGGCAGTTCTCCGCGCCTGAGGGCCGCGCGGGCCGCCCTCAGCGCCTCGCGCATGTAGTTGCAGTCATCGGCTGAACCCATCGCTCACTGCACCTCCCAACGCGATCTCTATGCTTGTGGGCAACGTTCTGACTCAGTATTCGCCACCCGGCGGTTGACTCCTCTCCGGGTCTGCACCCGCGGGCAGCTGGTTGAAGGGGCCGGCCCTGTGCAATCATGGTACGGGAGGGATGATCGTGCACTGCGAGATATCGGACGTCACCGTGGAGTGCGTTCAGGGAGACATAACAGATCAGGCGGGATTCGATGCGGTGGTCAATGCCGCCAACGCCCAGCTGCGTCCTGGAGGGGGTGTGGCCGGGGCCATACATGCGGCCGCCGGGCCAAGTCTGTATGAGGAATGTCGACCGCTGGCCCCCATAGGGACCGGGGAGGCAGCGATCACCGGAGGAGGAAACCTGCCCAACCCCTTCGTCATTCACGCCCTGGGACCCGTCTACGCCTCGGAGAGTCAACCGGCCCGACAGCTGGCCCGGGCCTACCGAAACAGCCTGCTGCTCGCCGAGGAGCATCACCTGGAATCGGTGGCCTTCCCGGCCCTGTCCACGGGCGCCTTCGGTTATCCCCTGGAGGAGGCAGCCCGGGTGGCGATGACGACGGTGGCGGAAATGGCAGAGGAGCTGTCGCACGTGAGAAGAATCCGCTTCGTCCTGCACGATCGCGAAGCATTGCGGGTGCACGAGATGGCCCTGAAAGACATCCTCGGGAATTCATAGTCGCCCGCGTCAGGGTGGATGTGCCGCCTGAAAGCTCTCATCTCGAAGTGTGGAGGTCACGAAATGAGCATCTGCAGCACACTGGAAGATGCCCTCAGACCGTTGGACAGAGGCGGCCGGGTTTGGTCGACCGGCGCATACATCACCGAGAACGGAAGATTCCTGTTCGCCGGAGGGCTGGCACGGGAGTATCTTCTCGTCTTCGCCGTGGGCGGTCGCGTGGAGGAGGGCGAGACCCTGTTGGAGGCCCTCCGGCGGGAGGGAAGAGAGGAAGCCGGGATCGATCTCGTTACCGTCGACGCCCACCTCACCTGTTTCCTTCTGGATGACACCATCCCCGAGCGGGTGGTGCGGTCGCGGGGAGAGTCGCCCCGCGACCGGCCCTGGTCTGGACCGGACTCATCCCCATCAAGGGAGGGTCCCTCGACTACCTCTGCGCGGCCTGGAAGTGCCGCCACACCGGGCAACCGGCGCCCGCTGCCGAGATTGACCGGCTGCTGTGGATCGATCAGGATTCCCTCAGCCGCGACCTATGGGGCGACGCCGAGATCATCGGGGGCCCCGTACCCGCCGGAACTCCCGTGCAGCTGACCGGGACCGCCGCCCGGGCCACCACCTGGCTGCGCAGCCTGCAGAAGCCTCCCTGCCGCCGGATCGAAAAGGCGCTGACGCTCGCCAGAGACATCCTGTCCTGCCGGCGGGCGCCCGGTCACCTGGTGAGGCACTCGGAGAAGGTCACCTCGGTGGCGCTGGCGGTGGGGCGCAGACTCCGTGCAGCCGGGCACAGCCTGGACCTGGCGCAGCTCGGCATTGCCGCCATGTGTCACGACGTTGGCCGCACCGACCCGGATCCGGAGACCGCCGCCGGGCTGGGTCACGCTGCGGCCTCGGCCAGAATACTCGAGCGGGAGAATCTCGGGCACCTGGCCCCGGCAGTGACCAATCACATACTGCCGGCCATACTAAACCCGGGGCTGAGCGATGATCTGCTGGAAAAGGTACTGTTCTACGCCGACAAGGTCGTGGGGCTCGACTACATGGGCATTCACCCGCGGCTGGACGAATTCTGCGTCCGCAGGCCGGACCTGAGGCCCAACGTGGAGGAAACCCGCGCTCCGCTGGTCCAACTGGAAAACGAACTGGCAGGCGCCGCCGACCTGACGGCGGAGGCGCTGCAGACGATCTGCTACCTGGCTGCCCTGTCCGAGATAGTGGCCGTACAAGGGTGAGGTGCCGACTTATATCGAGTAGGGGCTTTCACACGATAGGTTCAATCTGGAAGGCTTCCTGTCTGGCATCGTTCACTCTGGATGCAATCCAAGAGCAATCCAGAGATAATTGGGGTTCAGCATGCCTCCAAATGACTATCGTGCCTTGCCAGCGATTCCTTCAACTTGACATGATGCTGTCCTGATGTTTGCCTAGAAGTGGTAATACTCGCGGGTCTGGAAGGGAACTGGTGATGCTCCTCCACCGTCAGCAATCACTGTTGCTCATGATTACACTGTCTCCTGGTCAGAAGGTCTCCGGAGTCCAGCTGACTAGGTGGGCTTTCCTGCTGTCAGAGGTAACTCCGAGTGGAGGTGGACGCTCCTTCTATGATTTTCTGCCACATAAAAACGGGCCCTTCTCCTTTCTTCTTCGCTACGAGGTGAACCGACTGGCTGACCGCCAGCTGATCGATGCCACTCAAGATATGATGTGGGAACCCGTTGAAAACTGGAATGAGAGCAAGATGACTCTCCCCAAGCAGATAGCATTGGATGTGGCACGCGTAGTCGAGAACTTCCACACTGATGATTCGGCAGAAAGAGCAGTACATCAGCATTATCCCTGGCACTCCTCGTGCGGCCAGAGACCTGGAAACGAGGCAATTGAACCCAGGATATTCACCATAGGGTATGAAAAGAAGAACATTGACCAGGTGTTGAGACACTTGTATGGAGCCGGGGTGAAGACGCTGGTCGATGTGCGCGCCAATCCAGTATCTCGCAAGTACGGTTTCCACAAATCAACCCTGTCAAGACTGTGCGGACAGTTGAATACCGCATATGAGCATTACCCTCAGTTGGGAATTCCTCGAAAGCTGCGCCACACCAGAGACACAGATGACCTTCTTCGGACATACAGATCCGACATTCTGGCGAGGCAAGGTGACTCGTTGAGGAAATTGGCGACTGATGCGAGTGAAGACCCCATCGCCCTTCTGTGCATGGAGGCTGACCCTGATCAGTGTCACCGGTCAATTCTTGCACAGGTACTGCGGGAAATGACGGGCTTGCCAATCAAGCATCTGGGTGCGTGATTGTTGTGTCGTCAGCAACCACCAGGCTGTTGATAGTCGTCAAGACCTACCCAACACCCTCCGTGAAATACCGCGAGACGGTGTGCACAGCCGGCATATCAGATGCTGGCAAGTGGATAAGGATGTATCCCTTGCCGTACAGGTTCATGCCCAGAGTACTGCAGTTCCACAAATACCAGTATATCGAAGTGAAACTCAAACGAAGCACAACAGACAGGCGCCAAGAAAGCTACAGGCCAGATGTTTCGTCAATACGCTCACTCGGGCCACCACTTCCCACAGACAATGGATGGGAGCAGCGCAGGAGGGTAGTCGATCGCATGCCCGTTCATACTCTCAGCGAGCTCAGGCACCTGTACGACCGCGAGAAGGTGTCGCTCGGCATAATTCATCCCAGCGAGGTGCTGGATGTAGAAATCGCTCCGGCAGAAGAATCAACCTCCGCTGGTTACAGGCTGCTGCTCCGCCAGCAATCGATCTTCTACCCAGAGCAGGAGCCACTCAAGAGGATACTTTACAGGTTCAGGTACGTGTTTCGATGCGAGGACTGTGATGAACCCCACAGACTCACCATCACTGATTGGGAACTTGGTGCCCTGTACCACGGGGAAGTGGCAAGACTGGGAAACGAAGAGAAGGCGGCGAGCAGCGTGAGAGACAAATACTTGCATGAGCTGTGCGCTGCAGACAGAGATACCAAGTTCTACGTCGGAACCTACTATCCGTATAACACATGGCTGATTCTCGGAGTATTCTGGCCACCGCACGTTCGCCATCGACAGAAGAGCATTCTTCATGAATCAGCCGTCAATTGAACGTGATTACTCCTGCTCAATGCTCTTCATGATGCGCTGTACCTGCTCAGAGAATAATCCCACATGCATCCTGAAGATCCTACACTCGGCACCCATTGCCGCTGCAGTCTCCTCACAGCTGCTAGCAGCACCAGCCAGTTACTGTATGTGCTACCATTCCAATACCCTCCATTGTCCTGAGTGATCGTAATTGCTTAATATGTATACGCACTCTACATCCAGACACCTGCAACTCCTGACGATATGCGCACGCGGAAGAGGCCATATTCGGCACATTCGCTGCAGCACCAAGAAACCGGAGGGAGTACCCAATGCACTCGCAAACCGCCCCGAGATTCAGACTACTGCTCGCCTGCCTGGCAGTGCTGCTCGCCGTCACGCTTTGCGTCGGAGGCGCCAGTGTCAACGCGTCAATTCTCACCTCCAGCAGTACAGTCACGGGCGACGCCTGGGCCCTGATCCATCACTCTGAAAACGGTGCCGTCGATCCGTCAACCGGATTGACAGTCGAGGAGAACTACGGCAGCTTCAGCCTCGTCCACGGAACCCCGGAGCAACTGCAGCGGGCAGAAGACGTGGGCCAGGCCGTCCAGATGCTGGCCGACAGAACTCGAGTATACCTCAACAACTGGTCCTTCTGCACGGAGGAGAGCGAACCGCCCGTGCCCCCGGACCTGCGCAGCCAGCCAGCCAGCGGCGAGAGCGCATACTACCTGCTTCAGTTCATCGGCCCGGTCAGGGATGCGTGGATTGAGGCGGCGCAGAATGAGGGAGTCAGGTTCCTCGAGTACATTCCCAACTACACCTTTGCCGTGCGGGCCACAGAGGAACAGATGGCCCTGGTAAGTGAACATCCGGAGGTGCAGTGGTACGGGCTGCATCACGAGGGCATGCGCATGAGCCCCGCAGTCCGACAGGCCCTGACCGCCGGTCAGGGGGATTCGACCGGTGAACAGAAGTACGTCGTGGAGTTTTACGCCAATGAATTCCCCGAACGGTTCGAGACTCTGCTCAAGGCCGCGGGACTGGTCAGCGACGAGATAACTCAACTCGCCGGCTACCCGGACTCCGCTCCCCGATACCGCGCCGTGGTGGAGGCCCCCCTGGCTGCCCTGTTCTCCATCATAACTGACACTGGCTTCTCGTACGTGGCGCCGGCCCCGTCGATGCAGCTGTTCAATGCCGAGGCCAGGGCGGTCATGAATACGGACCAGGCCCACTCTCACCAGTTGTCCGGCAGCGGCCAGACGGTGGCCATCACCGACAGCGGGCTGTACACCAATCACGAGATGTTCGTCGACGAGGACTACTCCGGCGGGACCGGAGGCGGACTGCCCTTCCCCTGGCCCCTGGAGGAGACCGGGTTGCTGCCAGAAGCAGCTGCGCCGGACGACGGTCCATCGATGCCCTTCCCCTGGCCCTGGGATTCGGCTGACTCGTCCTACGGACCCGATCACCGCAAAGTCGATGCATTCATTGACCTCTCCAGCGATATATTCTCGATCAGCCGCGACCCCATCGGCCACGGCACCCATGTGGCCGGGACTATCGCCGGCGATGCAGAACCCTACAAGGAATGGAACAAGCACGATGGACATGCCTACGATGCCCGACTGGTCGTCGTGAAGGCCTTCACCTCCATGGGAACCTGGGGGGCGGGCTTCGACTTCTACAGCGTGTTCGAGGAAGCTCACAATGCGGGAGCCCGGATCAATAACCAGAGCTGGGGCGGAAAGAGCAGCACCCTGGATGACGGATACGGAACCGTGGGGCGGGATGCCGATCGCTTCATGGCCGACTATCCCTCCAACCTGCTGGTGATCGCCTCCGGCAACTTCGGAGATGACACCGGGAACACGATCGCCACCCCCGGTGACGCTAAGAACGTCCTCACCGTCGGCGCGGCTGACACCGACAACCCCGAGGGAGTGGCCTCCTTCTCCTCGCGGGGGCCCACGGCCGACAACCGCCTGAAGCCAGACCTGGTGGCGCCCGGCAATCCCATCATCTCCGCCGAGGTGGACACGACGGACGGCTACATCGCACACCAGGGCACGAGCATGGCCACCCCGACGGCGGCCGGAGCGGCGACCCTGGTCCGGCAGTACTACACTGACGGGTTCTTCCCCGACGGTGCGGCCGGCGGCGAGGGCCTCGAACCCAGTGCCGCCCTGGTCAAGGCCACCCTGCTGGCGGGCGCACGCGAGGTATCGGGGTCGAATTCGGACCGCGAAAACGAGGGTCGCTACCCCAATTGCTCACAGGGATGGGGACTGCTCAATCTCGAGGGTTCACTGTATTGGCCGGGCGACGCCCGCTCCATGAAGGCGTGGGACAACCCGACGCAGCTGAACACCGGCGACGGCTGGGAAGAGGAGATACTCATCGGCGACGGCTCCCAACCCCTGCACCTGCACCTGGTCTGGACCGATCCTGCCCCCGCCCAGGGGTCCCAGCGTCACCTGGTCAATGACCTGAACCTGGAGCTGGTGGCGCCAGACGGATCAGTCTACCGCGGGAACAACCTCACCGGGATCAATCCCGGCTACAGTATCTCCGGAGGCGAGGCGGATTCGGTCAACAACAATGAGGGCATCCGACTGCTGCCCGGCCACAGCACTCCCGGCGACCTGCCCGAGGGACAGTACACGGTCCGGGTTGTGGGAGGCAACATCCCGCAGGGCCCTCAGCCCTTCGCCCTGGTGGTGCGCGGGGGCCTGACGGACGAGTGGACGCCAGAGCCGCCTGACGAGGAAGAAGAGCCGGAGGAGGAAGAGGAGGAAGACAACGTCGTGGTGACTATCACCATGAACGTCGATGCATGGGATGATCTTCGAGACGAGATAATGGCATACGATCAGGTCGAGGGCGTCGAGGTAGAGGTCACCCTTCCCCGTCAGTAGCCGACATCGAGAGGGCTGACGCCTGGCAATAGCAATGAGCCGGGGCGTCAGCCCTCTCAGGAACCCTGCGCACGGGCCGCGCACACGGCTGATCCTGAGCCATCTCTCGCAGCAATGAGATAGATGCCCGTCTCCCACATGTATTGGGAAGGGTAGTGTGCGCCAGTGGACTCGCCGAGTTTCGCAGTTCCCCCCGCGGCTTCCCCCGGATCCCACCGTTACCTGTAGCGCCCTGGCCTTCGGCTCGTCTTCCCGCCGGTGGGGTGAAAGGGCTTCGTGCACTCCATCACAACCCGGGCGCCTGTCGTGAGCTCACTTTGCCGTCGGTCGTCGCTCCGAACCTACGGCCGCCCTCATTCATCCAGGAATACGTCGAACTCGCAGCCCAGTCCCGTGTCGCTGCGACGCGCCTGCAGTGAGCAAATCTGAGAGCCAGCGGCAATGACCCACTCCTGGCCCGTCACCGCCACCGTGACCGTGGCATCCTCCTGGAGTGCATCCTCTGAATACAGGGTGAGGACCATGGCATCGAGGTGCGGATCATACGCGTAGCTATGCTGGATCTCGATGCCGGCCTGATCGCAGGAAACCGAGAAGTCGTCCTCCGCCAGGGCACCGGCGACTGTCCAGGACTCGACCTGTGTCCAGTCCCGGAGGCTGATGGCGTGCTCGGGAACTAACCTCCACCCCAACACCTGGAGGGTGAAGATCAACTCGTCGTCAGGGTCGGACACCGGCCCGCCGGCCGCCGCCTCCAGTCCGCCCCAGGGCATGACGACGTAGGCGCGGGTCATGGGTTCGTCCACACCCTCCACCCATACCTGCACCTTGTATGTTCCGGGCGGGACCTCCTCGCCGAAGGTGATGGTGAATTCGGCGGAATTGTCGAAGATTGACCGGTTGCCGTAGCAGTATCCCTCGGCGTCGAGGTTGCCGGGGCTAATGGTCACATCGGCCACTCCCACCTCGTCCTCTTCGCCCTCGAGCACGAGCACCGTGACCGGGGTCCCATTCTCAACCCGCACGGTGTTCACGACCAGCCGGACATCCACCTCTTCGCCCTCAACCTGTCCCTGCAGGATCTGGCCACTGCCGGGATCGGTCAACAGCACCGTCTGAATCATCGGAGGGGGAGGCATGGGACTGACGTAGCGAACGCCGCAGCCCACACCGTCTTCCATCTCCCCCTCCGGATCGAGGATGATCTCGGCGGCGTTCAGAAGTAGCACTTCCGTGGTCAACTGATACTCGGCGTCCCCCTGCCCGGCGGTGATGCGAAAGAACAGAATGTCCTCTCCCTCATCGCTCTCGGCGAAGGCTAAAGAGAAGGTCACCTCCCCGGAGATATCCTCAAAGAGTATCTGCTCGTCACCTTCCCCGGATCCTGGGGGCAGGTAGACCACGGCTCCGTCGCTGACGTAGATGTGGCTGCAGTCCGAATCCGGTTCGAACTCCTCTCCCAGTATTTGCACCTCGTGGGCAAACCGCATCTC
>JAWOBW010000064.1:0-7295 GCA_046484105.1 Bacillota bacterium | reverse complement strand
CGCAACAACTGCACTCCTGTACGAGAACGGACGGCCGCTGAGCACTACGAAATCGGCATCTCCCCCCGGAGCCAGTGAACCTATCCGGTCATCCACACCCAGTGACCGGGCGGGGTTGAGGGTCAGGGCGCTCAGAGCCGACTCCAGCGACATCCCGTGTTTGTATCCCAGGGCACCCGCCAGCAGCAGGTGGTCCGTGGGGACGAAGGGATGATCGCTGACCAGGCACACCCGCACGCCGGCGGCGTGGAGAACGGCGGCCGTGCGTTCATCGCCCTCGGTCCTCTCCTGCGGACCGCGGGCGGCGAGCACCGGCCCGACGTGGGCAGTGACGGACCGCTCGCCGAGAAAGCCAGCCACCAGGTGCCCCCCGGTGCAGTGCTCGACACTGAAGGGAATCTCCAGTTCCTCGCAGAGCCGCACCGCGGTGATCACATCATCACTTCGGTGGGCGTGAATCCTCAATGGAAACTCCCGGCGAATCACCCGGGCACCGGCGTCGAGACGCGGGTCATCCTCCCGTCCCTCGGCATAACGCCGGGCTCGCGCGAAGTAGTCCCTTATCAATCCCGCGATCCCCATCCTCGTCATCGGGGCGCGCCCCTTCTTGAGACCGTGGGCGCGCTTGGGTCCCTCCCCCAGTGCCGCCTTGAGCCCCGTGGGGTTCTTCACCACCATGTCGTCGATCACGGAGCCAGCCGTCTTGCAGGTGAAGCTCAGCCCGGCGATGGGATTGCCCAGCGGCAGGATGTGCACCGCCGTGACTCCGCCCGCCCGCGCCGCCTCGAAGCTGCGGTGGGCCGGGTTCACCGACTCCATCGCCCGTATCCTGCCGTTGACCGGCTCCGTGGTCTCGCTGGCATCGGCACTGCCCGGGCCCTCGCCGTCACCGGCCATGCCCACGTGACAGTGAGCGTCAATGATGCCGGGAATGATGTATCGACCGCTCAGATCGATGATCTCCGCCTCGGCCGGAATTGCCACCCGCTCACCCACGGCCTCTATCCTCTGCCCGCGCACCAGAAGGGTGCCGCGGTCAAGCGTGGGTGAGGCGATGGGGATCACGGTGGCATTGGTGTATGCGCACAGGCGAGTCAACTCACATCGCCTCCCGCCGGTACACCACTTCACCCTCGATGATGGCAACGTCAGCAAAAGTCGTGGCCTCGAGGGGATCACCGGACCAGATGACCAGGTCGCCGTCCTTGCCCGCGGAGATCGAACCCACCCGGGACTGTACGCCGATGTGTTCAGCGGCCCGGATGGTGATACTCTCCAGCGCTGTCTGCCAATCCAACCCCCACCCCGCCGCAATGCCCGCGCCGGCGGCGAGATACCTCCCGTTAGTCCCTGGATGATCGGTCATCAGGCAGAAGGGAACCCCGGCAACGGCCAGGCGCGCAGGAGTCTGGGGGGACCGTTCGCGTTCCTCCGGCCGGATGCCGCTGCTGATCATCGGTCCGGCGGCGAGATGGGCCCCACTGTCCTGGAGAAGCTCCATGACTCGGTGCGCCTCGGTGGCGTAGTCCAGCACCGGATCCATTCCGAACTCGCGGCAGATGCGAATCGCCGTGACGATGTCGTCAGCGCGGTGACACTCGATGACCAGGGGGATTTCCCCCCGAAGCACGGGTGCCAGGGCCCCGGCATTGCGGTCACGGGGCGGGTCCTCGGCACCCTCGCACTTCTCCAGGTGCCGCCGGGCACCCTGGAGGGCCTCCCGCAAGGCAGCCGCACTTGCCATCCGCGTGGATGGAGCCCTGCCCTTCCCCCCGTGAACCTGCTTGGGGACTTCACCCAGGACGGCTTTTATGCAGGTCGGGCTCTTGACCACCATTTGATCCGCGACGCAGCCGGCGCATTTCACCGCGACTCCCGCGCCGCCGATGACATTTGCGCTCCCGGGCAGGACATTCACGCAGGTCACGCCGGATGCCCTCATCTCCGCGAGGGCAGAGTCCCCGGGGTTGAAACCGTCCAGCGCCCGGGCCCATGCGGTCACGGGGTCGCTGCTCTCATCGGCATCCGAACCCTCCCACCCCACACCCGATTCCACCAGACCCACGTGGGAATGGGCATCAACCAGGCCGGGAGTCACGATCCGGCCCGAGGCGTCTATGATCTGGGAGCCGGCGGGCACCTCCACACCCTCCGTGCCCACCTCAACTACCCGGCCAGCATCAATAAGGATGGTGGCGCCATCAATGATCTCGCCCTCCATCGGATGCAGTACAGCGTTGACCACGGCCAGCATACTCGTCCCTCCCCCTCGCGTTCCCAACTGCGGCGACACGCGGGCAGCAGTGATGTCGCACCCGCCTCACAGGCGCTCGTTGATCTCCAGCAAATTGCCCCCGGGATCTCTAAACCTGGTCCCTCGCACCTTCAAATCTGGAAAGTCCCTGGGCGGAAACAGGAACTGCACGCCTCTCTCCCGGAGCCGCCCGTACAGCGTATCAACGTCCTCGACCCTGAACACCAGGATCAGGCCGTCCCGCTCGTCACCCGACCGCTCCAGGGGTTCGTCCGTCTCTGATCGCTCACGGTCACACAGTGCCAGCATCGTCGGCCTGGAACCGAACTCGAAGTCGATGATCACTGTGTCCTCGTCGCCCCAGTGCGGCTCGCAGCCGAGGACGTCTCGATAGAAGCGAATGCACTCCTCGTAGTCATCCACCATCAGGCGAATGGCTTTCAGCTCTGCGCCCACTGCACTCTCCCCTCCACTCGGCAGACCACATACCTAACCCATCAGACGTGCCGCCCCGGACATCGGACCGGGGCGGCACAATGCAAATCTCACGGAAGATGAAGCTCCTCCCACTCCTCGTCGAGCAGGATCTCGAAATCGTCAGTGGTGGGTATCGTCTTCGTGTCGATCCGCCGCTTGTTTGTCTCGTGCTCACCGTCCCGGTATATGGGGATGGTGTCTCCGTAGAAGGCCTGCAGGTCACGCAGAACCGCAACCGCCTCAGCGGGCGAGAAGGTCCCTGAATAGTGCCCCCCGGCGATGGGTGATGAGAACCTGCCCCTGTAGTGGAAACGGGCGATCACCCTGTTGCCGCGCGGACCGTTCCAGTGGATGGTGTTCTGCGACGACTGGAGCTTCCCGTTGTCATACGTGAACTCATACTCGGGCACGTACACGTAGTGATGAGACCCGGGAACCTCGCCCTCCAGCAGGTAGTTGTCGATGCCAGCCATGTCCAGGCAGGCGCTGATGATGCAGGCCTGGGCCATGCAGTGTCCGGAGTTGATGCGGAAGGACTCGTCCACCGTGTACTCCACCAGGCACTCATCCCACAGATGACCCCACACGTAGTTGTGATGGGGCAGTGCCGCCAGGTCAATCCATTCCCTGTCCAGGGTCAGTATCTTGTTGTACCCCTCGGTATTGAGGGAACAGGCGGCCATGAAGGCGGTTATGGGGCTGAGCTTGTTGCTCCTGATCATGAACTGCTCCAGGTAGCCGTAGTACTGCCACGCCCGCTCTTTCTCTGCCGGCATGGCCAGATCCCACAGAGTGTGGAACTCGAACCACCAGGTGTAGCGACCGGTACTCCTGACAGCCGCGATCGTCGCCATGGCCTCCTGCTTCTCGCCCTCGAGAGAGCTGCTTCCCCTGACCGTCTCCAGCAGCTCGGCCTCCTCGCCGGTGAGCTCCGGCGTCGCCGACTCGGAGGCGGCGCGCGCTACCAGGTCCCTCAGGTGCGGGGACCGGTCTCGGTCATCCCTGTCCATCAATGGATACCACGCCACCCGGTCGTTCATCACCAGGATCACCCGGCCGGGAAGCTCGGTGACCTCCTCGCCGGTGGCGGCACAGAAGATCCGGTCACCGGAGGACACCCAGGCCATTTCCTCCTCGGAGTAGAGCACGAATACCCCGTCGGTGGATCCCGCCTCGTCCGCGAGGCGCTGGAACCTGATCGACGCCATCTCCAGCTCGGTTATCTTTCTGGCACTCGTCTTCAGCGTCGAGGCGATGGGCAACATCCGCCGGTCGGCGTAGGGTAGAAACGGATAACGGTCCGGATACAGCGACCTGCAGGCGGTCACCGTAGTCGTCTCATCCCACGGGAAGAGGTCGAGAGAGAAAGGGGCCGAGCGGTAGTACTGAGCGTGGGGAAGAAACTCCATGCTCTCCCGATCGTCTTCCAAGAAGGCATTTTTGTACCCCGGAACAGTGGATACGTGATGATAGAACCTGCGGTCAGCACGAAGATAGATCTCCGGATGCTTCACGAATAGACTTCGCGACGTGTACAGCGCGTACTTGTCAAACGGATCGTCAGCGGCGGACTTCACTGCAGAGCTCCATGCCTTCAGATGAACACTCATGGGTGAGACCGGCTCGGTCCTGAAGAGGAGCTTATTGATCTCACTGTTGCGATTCAACATGATCAGTCTCATCCTCCCCGAATCTGTTCGTATTCCCGTGCAGCGCGCGACGAGGCCAGGATCGCCGTTCCGGCCCGCCCCCTGAGGGCTTCGTCCAGCTGGTCGAGCCGGGCGATGATGCTTCTTGAGCCTCCCGCCCGCACGAAGCGGCAACAGGCTAGAACCTTCGGTCCCATGCTGCCCGCGGCGAACTGTCTGTCGGCTGCATATTCCCTCGCCTCCTCGACGGTCATCTGGGAGAGGAATCTTTGCGTCGGGAGCCCGTAATCAACTGCAACGCCATCGACATCTGTCAGTATGACATATTTGGAGGCCCCCAGGCTCGTGGCAAGCAGCTGACCGCTGAGGTCCTTGTCAATGACGGCCTCGACGCCTCGTAGCCGGTCCCGGTCATCTCGGAACACCGGGACCCCTCCCCCGCCGTTGCAGATGACGGTGACACCAGCCTGCACTAGCCGCCGGATGGCCCGAAGCTCAACTATCTCCATCGGCTCAGGCGAGGGCACAACTTTTCGCCATCCCCGCCCGGTAACCTCAACCCAGTTCTCCCCCTCAGCCATCATCCTCTCGGCGTGGTCCCGATCACAGAACGGACCGACGGGCTTCGTCGGGGCGTCAAATGCCGGGTCATCCCGGGAAACGACTACCTGCGTCACCACGCTGCACACAGGATAACTTCCGGTCCGTCCGTTCAGCAACTCATTCTGAAGGGCCTGCTGCAGCATGTACCCGATCATGCCCTGGCTCTCAGCTCCGCAGACATCCAGGGGCATGGCTGGAACGCCATCGGCAGTGCAGTTCTGAATGAGTATGTTGCCGACCTGCGGACCGTTGCCGTGGGTGATGACCACACGACGGCCGCTTCTGATCACTTCCGCCATCTGTGCGCAGGTGACAGCCAGATTCTCCCTTTGCTCCGATGCAGTGCCCCGTTGGTGTGGCTGCAGCATCGCGTTTCCACCGAGGGCGAATACCACGGTATCTGGCGTCATCGAAGCCACACCTCCTAGAGTAGTGTCAGCACCAGCACGGCCTTTTCCGTGTGCATGCGATTCTCAGCCTGGTCCCACACTGCCGATTGAGGACCCTCTATTACTTCTTCGGTCATCTCCTCACCCCTGTATCCAGGGAGGCAATGCATGAAGATGGCATCTGATTTGGCAAGTGCTAGGGTGCGCTCGTTGACCTGATAGTCGCGATATTCCCGGACGCGCTGCTCTATGTCATCAACGCCCATGCTGTGGAAGGTGTTGGCATAGACCACGTCGGCCCCATCCAGTGCCTCTTCGAGGTCACTGGTCAGGACCAGCCTGCCCCCGGTCGTCTGAGCCCGCTCGCGAGCGCAGTCCACGACGCGCCCAGCGGGCCTGTACTTCTCGGGCCCGGCCACGTAGACATCAAATCCGAAAGTTGCGCCGGCTATTATGAGGCTGTGAGCCACGTTGTACACGTCACCAACGTATGCCAGCTTCAGACCCTCGAGACGGTTCTTCTTCTCCTGGATGGTCAGAAGATCTGCCAGCCCCTGGCATGGGTGTACCAAGTTGGTGAGGGCGTTGATGACGGGATTTGCCATCCACCTGGCGAACTCCTCGACGATCTCCTGCCCGTAAGTGCGAATGAACAGGGCATCGCAGTATCTATCTATGACCCGCGCCGTATCGCTGATGGGTTCGCCGCGACCGAGCTGGAGTTCATCGGGCCGCAGGTAGAAGGACTGGATGCCGAGCTGGGCCATGCCGGCCTGGAAGGACACGCGCGTGCGCGTGGATTTCTTCTCAAAGAGCATGCCGACCGAGTAGCCTCGAAGATAATCGTGCGGCTCCCTTCTGCGCCGCTTGCGCTTGAGTTCGGCGGCAGTCTCCAGAAAACACAGGATATCTTCCTTTGAGAAATCCATGAGTGTGAGAAAATCTCGACCGTGAAAATTGCTCATAGTGCGTTGCAGCCTCCTTTGCGCATGTCTGCTCCCTCGAGAGAATTGAGTTTATCTGTGCACCTGCTCTCTTTTCGTGCTCGACCCGCTTTGCCCTTTGTTCGCGTCCACAAACCCACGCCGTGTGCACTGTACTCGTCCACAATTGCCACCGCAGAGCACAGCTAGTGGCATCGCTCCGCGTCACATCCATCGACCGCTTCACCGTCTACCGAGCCATCTCGGAGACGGTCTGCACGACAGTTGATTCACACCACCGGAATGAGCAGCGCCGTCGCTGATCCAGACTGGGTTGGTTTGCAGTCTCGGAGTTTTCCGCTGGCGAATCTGCAGGCCTCACCACATTGATGAGCGCTCGCCGCACGTAACAAGGGACAGGATCGGCGGAGAAGACTCCTGGCGCGCGGTACCCGGCGGCACCGCACTGACTGGATGCTCAGAGGGGGCGTGTGAGTCTGCACAGTGACGGGCCTCGGGTGAACCGGGGTGATGCGGTATGCAGGGGCAGTGTCAGAGGGCATGACACGCGGTGACCTAACCGGGACGGCTCCTCGATCACCGGGATCCCGACCCGGCCATCGCGGTCACCGCTGGCGTCAAAGGTCTGGTCACTGGTGCCGCGCCTGGTCGATCACCAACAGCACTTCGTCGATAGATCCCAGTACTGGATATCTCCCCTGCGGGTTCTTGCCGCGTTTCTTCCATGACGGCCAATCTCTCAGGTACCAGGCTGCCTGGTATACGGTGAATCCGGCGGACTCCGCGCCCCTCAGCTCATCACTTCCCCCATCACCTATGAAAAGACAGTCGGCGGGATCGACCTCCAGCTGCCTACAGGCACTCAGGTATATATCTGGGTGGGGCTTGGCAAAACCGACGCGGAAGGAGAAGACCGCCGCGCCGAAGAATTCAGCCAGACGGCAGTCCGGCCAGGCGGCGACATCCTCCGGAGAGCAGT
>JAWOBW010000049.1:0-10406 GCA_046484105.1 Bacillota bacterium | reverse complement strand
CCGCCGACAACGTGGCAACCGCGACGGAGGACATCAGATCCGCCGATGTCCTCGCGATTCCCGGATGCGAGGATACGCTGGAAGTGCTGCAGGACATCCCCTTCGGGCACAAGGTGGCCCTGTCTGGCATCCGGTGTGGCCAGGCGGTGATTAAGTACGGCCAGGTGATCGGGTCCGCGTCGCGGGACATTGCCGCCGGAGAGCACGTTCACGTTCACAACGTGCAGAGCAGGAGGGGACGGGGGGACATCCGGGAGGAGGTGAGGGGGCCGGCATGAAGTCACTGACGGGATACATCAGGCCGGACGGCCGGGTCGGGATCAGGGACCTGCCCCTGGTCATATCCTCGGTGGTATGTGCCAACCGGGTGACGGAGATGATAGCCGGGCAGGTCCCCGGGGCTGTCAGCGTAATTCACCAGCACGGCTGCGCCCAGCTGGGCGCCGACCGGAAGCAGACCTTCAGGGTTCTCAGCGGGTTCGGCGCCAATCCCAACGTTTCGTGTGCGCTGGTGGTGGGCCTGGGCTGCGAGGCCATCCCGGCCGCGGATCTGGCGGGCGCAATGGCCGCCAATGGCAAGCCGGTCGACTTCATCAATATCCAGGACTCGGGCGGCACCCTGCGGGCGGCCAGCTGCGGAGCCTCCCTGCTGGCGGCGATGATCCGGGCGGCGGTCCCGAGGCGGGAGCCGGTCACCTGGGAAGATATCATTCTGGGCATCGAATGCGGGGGGTCCGACGCCACGTCGGGCCTGGCCGCCAACCCGGCCTGCGGCTATGCCGCCGACCTGGTGGTGGAGGCGGGGGGTACCGTGATCCTGTCGGAGACGACGGAGATGATAGGGGCCGAACACCTCCTGGCAAAGAGAGCCCGGAACGAGGAGGTGGCCGCGGAGATATACCGGATTGTGCGGGAGACGGAACGAAGGGCGATGGCCACCGGCGAGGACATCCGCGGAACCCAGCCCGCCCCCGGCAACATCGCCGGCGGACTCACCACGATTGAGGAGAAGTCCCTGGGTTGCCTACACAAGGCGGGCACCTCCCCGGTCAATGAGGTGGTGGAATATGCCAGCCGCCCCACCCGCAGGGGGCTGGTGATCATGGACACTCCGGGGCACGATGTGGAATCTGTGACCGCGATGGTGGCGGGAGGCGCACAGATTATCGTCTTCACCACCGGAAGGGGCACTCCGACCGGTTGTCCCATAGCCCCGGTGATCAAGGTTACGGGCAACAGTGCGACCGCCGTCGCCATGGCGGACAACATTGATATCGACGCCAGCGGGATAATCAGCGCGGGCGAGGAGACCGAAGAGGTGGGCAGAGGAATCCTCGACCGGTGTTCGGCGGTGATCAACGGTGAGCAGGCCCGGGCCGAGATCCTCGGCCACCGGGAGTTCGCCATTTTCCGCACCGGCTTCTCCCTGTGAGCGAATGCACGGGCGGAACTGCGAGGGGTGCGCCGCACCCGGTGCGATGCCTCGGGGATTTTCCCGGTCGGCTGCCGCGCCTCAGCCGTCCCCTCCGGACAGGCGGGTGTGAGCCTCGCGCAGCATTCTCCTGATCGGCAGCTGGTAGGGACAGATCTGTTCGCACTCACCGCAGTCGAGACACCCATCCACCGTGACCTCGAGGGCCCGGTACTGCTCCTGCGCCCAGTCCTTGGAGAAGTAGGAGGTGTAGTAGCGGTCGAAGCGGAGTATCTCGGGTATCTTCAGGCCGGCGGGACAGATCCCGCAGTAGCCGCAGCGGCGACAAAATTCCCTGCCCAGCTCCTCGGCCTCTGCCTGCAGGCGGGCCATGTCCACCTCGGACAAGTCAACTTCCTCGCGCCCCGACTCTGCATTTTCCTCAACCTGCGCGGGAGAATCCATTCCCGGGATCACGGTGGAGACCGGGTGCGACAGGACGAAGCGTAGGGCTCGCGGCGGCGACTCGAGCAGCCCGCCGCAGAGGGGCTTCATGACGATGATGCCCAGGTTTCGCCTCACCGCGGCGGGGATGTTTTCCCGGAACAGGGGATAGTCGATGATGTTCAGGGGCAGCTGCACCGTCTCGAACAGGCCGGTTTCCATGGCGGGTATGAGAACCCGTGGGCGGTGTCCCGAGACCCCTATGTGACCGATTTTCCCGGCATCCCGGGCGGCAGTCAGGGCCTCCACCGCGCCGCCGGGGGCGAGCGCCCGCTCCAGGTCCTCCCGGTCCGGATCGTGGATCTGGTAGAGGTGGATGTGCTCGGTGCGCAGGGCCCTGAGGCTGGTCTCGATGTCGTCCGCCATGCCGCGGAAATCCCGGGCCCGCGATTTCGTGACGATTATGATGTCCTCACGGCCCGCCCCGTACTGCCGTAGGGCGGCCCCGATCTTCTCCTCGCTGTCGCCGTAGGAGCGCGCGCTGTCGACGAAATTGATGCCCAGGTCGAAGGCGCGGTGAAGCGTCCGCAGTGCGCGCTGGGTACTGACGCGGTTGATGGGGACCCCGCCGAATCCTATGACGGAGACGCTCAAACCGGTTGTGCCCAGCTGTCGGTAGTTCATGGTGACCTCCTCTCAGGTTTCCTCCTTCTGTGGTAGATTCCCCATTCCTGCAGGACCCCGGCAGTCCAACGGCGGCGGACTCCGGGCGCCATCAATTACCAACAAACTCCATATTTCCCGGGAAATCGTCGAACCTCCATCTGCGGCCCACCGTCTGTGCTGTCGAGGCGGGGTGGATATCCGGGGATTGGCGGGTCAGGCGTCACCGCATGAGATATTTCCCGGGATTGACGGGCATGTTAATGCGGGGAGGTGACCGAGGTGAAAAGTGCAGACGGCAGTGAGCTGGTGTACGCCGACCTGACGCGGGAGGAACTGGCCATGATTGAGGAGCTGGAGAGGGAGATGGCGGAGTCCCGCGGCCGGGAAGGCGTGATCATCCTGGCCTTTCAACCGAGGCGGTGAGTGGCATCTCCTCCGCCGTATGTCCGTCGAGATTCCAGCGACTCTCCGTGATGCGGCCGCGTTTCACGTGACCGGCCGGGTGGCCCCGGTCGCCGCTGGTCCACCGGCGTGGTTGCGCTTCAGTTTCCCGCCCTGAACAGGATTCCTGTCCATGACATCGTAGTCTTGAAGGAAGCCGTAAACCATTTTCGGAAGGCGCACTCCCCGGTTCACCGGGCGGCGATCACTTCCTCAGGTGGATGTGCGGCAGTAGACGATGTCGCGGAGCTGACATGTGACAGGAGGAAACCATGAAGCGGAGATTTGAGCTGCGGGACTACTATGCCCTGAAGTTTCCCTCAACGCCCCAGGTGTCGCCTGACGGAAGGTGGGTCGCCTTCTCGGTACAGGGTTCCGCGAAAGCGGCAAATGAGCACTATCACAACCTGTGGTTGGTGAAGACCGACGGCAGTGAGCCCCCGCATCGCCTCACGCGGGGCCGCGCTCGGGACACAGGCCCGGCCTGGTCGCCGGACGGCCGGTACCTGGCCTTCCTTTCGAACCGCCCGCCCGAGTCGGAGCTGGCAGAGAAAGATGCGGGGGAGGATGAGAGGGAGAGGAAGGCGCAGGTATGGGTCCTGGATCTGGAGCGAGGCGGTGAGCCGCGCCAGGTGACGGCGCGAGATGAGGGGGTCGAGGATTTCGACTGGTCTCCGGATTCGACACAGATCGCGTTTTCGTCCCGGGACCCGGATGAAGGGCAGGAGAAGTACCTCGAGAGCATCCGCGGCGGTGAGGGCGGTGAGGACAAGGGTCCCCTCGTGATTGACAGAACGCAGCACAAGCACGATCTGGTGGGTTACCTGGACGAGGTTCGCGTGCACCTGTTCACGGTAGAGGTGAGATCCCGTGAGGCAGTACGCCTGACCTCGGGACCCTGCGACGAGACCTGCCCGCGGTGGTCTCCCGACGGGCGGAAGATCCTGTTTCTGTCCAACCGGACCGGGGATGCCGACAACAACTCCAGAGTGGACCTGTGGACGGTATCATTCGACGGTGGTGAGGCGGCGCGACTCACCTTCGGCGACGTTGGCGCCCGCCAGCCGAGGTGGTCACCCGATGGCCAGAGTGCAGTCTTCGTCTCGAGTCTCGAGCCGGAAAACGCCTACGCCCTGAGCCACCTCATGAGCGTCGATGTGGGACAGGCCAGTCCGGTGGACTGTCTCGCCAGCTGTGTGGGCGAGGGTTTTGCTTCAGTGGGAGGTGTGGTCCCTGACCAGCTCCGGGATCCCGTCGAGGGTGCCCGCGTCTATCCCGAACCGGAGCGGAGGACCCCGGTGCGTCTTCTGACCGAAGGACTGGACCGCCCGGTCGTCGCCCCCCCGGTGCACTGCGCCGACGGGTCGATCCTCTTTCTGGCCGGCGATCGGGGTCAGACCCGCCTGGGGGTGATTCCACCCGGGGGGAGACCCCGCCTGGTCCATCCCCGCGACCGGATGATGTCCCTGGGCCGCAGCTTCGACGCCAGGGGAGGCGTGTGCGTGTATGTACTGGACGGGCCGCGCGAGGGGGCGGATCTGTACGCAATGCCTGATGATCTGGAGGGCGAGTTCGTCCGTCTGACCGGTGTGAACCGTGAGCTGCTGGACGACCGCCGCACCGCGGGGCAGGAGAGGATCACCTGCTCCAACCCCGAAGGCGACCCGGTGGAGGGGCTGGTGGTTCTGCCGCCGGATTTCGACCCGGCCGGCGAGCGGGCACCCCTGATCGTCAGCATTCACGGCGGGCCCATGGCCTACGACAGCCCTGGTTTCCGCTTTGACCACCAGTACTGGGCCGGGCTGGGGTACCTGGTCCTGATGGTCAACTACCGCGGGTCGATCTCCTACGGCGAGCAGTTCTGCCGCGTCATTCGCGGGGACTGGGGGCCGAGGGAGCACGATGATCTTCTCTCGGCAGTCAGAGAACTGCTCGACCGGGGCTGGGCCGATCCGGAGCGGCTGTACTGCACGGGCTTCTCCTACGGAGGAATAATGACCAACTGGGCGGTGGGACACACCGACATCTTCAGGGCGGCCGTCAGTCAGCACGGCCTGTGGGACTACATATCCTGTTTCGGGATGGACGACTGCCACCTCTGGTGGCAGGATGATATGGGAGTTCCGTGGCACAGCGAGGAGCAGTATCGGAAGAGCTCGCCCGCGTCGGGTGTGACCGGCATTCGCACCCCCGTTCTCATCACCGCCGGGGACAGGGACTGGCGCTGTGCCCCGAGCCAGGGCGAGCAGATGTACCTGGCGCTGAAGAAGAGGGGCGTGGACACCCGGCTGGTCATATACCAGGGCGAGCGCCACGCCGTGTCCAGGCCGAAGCAGGCGGTGGACCGGATCCGGCGCATATGCGGGTGGTTTGCCCGGTACGGGGGGATCCACCTGCAGGACGATTCCGCCGCGGGGTATCCGTCGCCCGATTCGGAGTGACACCTGCAGGAGGTGGGCGCCGGCTGGCGAATAAGGGGCGACACAACAGCGAGGTGCCCGTCGACGGACCGAGTCATGTGAGTGCAGTGGCTGTTGCGACGGGGCCGGCTGAAAGTGAGATCGAGAGGGAGGTTCATCCGTGGGAAAGACTGATCAGATCATCGAGCGAACGAACAGGTATGGGGCACACAACTACCTGCCGCTGCCGATAGTCATTTCGGAGGCGGAGGGCGTCTGGGTGCGGGACCCGGAGGGCAACGAGTACATGGACATGCTCAGTGCCTATTCGGCGCTGAATGTGGGTCACCGCCATCCCAGGGTGGTGGCGGCCCTGAAGGAGCAGGCGGACAGAGTGACCCTGGTGTCGCGTGCCTTCGAAAACGAGAAGCTGGCCGACTTCTACGAGAGGGTGTGCGAGGTCACCGGCAAGAGCAAGGTTCTGCCGATGAACACCGGCGCCGAGGCGGTGGAGACTGCCATCAAGAACATCAGGCGCTGGGCCTACCGCGTCAAGGGCGTGAGGGAGAATGCGGCCGAGATCATCGCCTGCGAGGGCAACTTCCACGGTCGCACCACCACCATCATCTCGTTTTCCTCGGAGCCCTCATACCGGGCCGATTTTGGACCCTTCACTCCCGGCTTTGTCGTGATTCCCTACGGGGACATGGGGGCGCTGGAGGCGGCCATCAACGACAACACTGCGGCCTTCCTGGTCGAGCCCATACAGGGAGAGGCCGGAGTGAGGGTGCCGCCCGAGGGATACCTCAGGGAGGCGCGCGAGCTGTGCCGGCGAAATAACGTCCTGTTTGCCGCGGACGAGATCCAGACCGGCTTCGGCCGCACGGGGAAGATGTTTGCCTGCGACTGGGAGGACGTCGTTCCGGATGTCTACATCATGGGCAAGGCCCTGGGCGGGGGCGTGTACCCGGTGTCGGCCGTCGCCGCGGACGAGGACATTCTCGGGCTCTTTGAACCGGGTTCCCACGGGTCCACCTTCGGCGGCAACCCGCTGGGGGCGGCGGCGGGCGTGGCTGCCCTGGATGTACTGAAGGAGGAAAGGCTGGCCGACAGATCGCGCGAACTGGGCGAGTACCTGCGGGGGGAGCTGGAGCGGGCAGTCACCACCCCACATCTGCAGGAGATCAGGGGCAGGGGGCTCTTCGTCGGGATCGTCCTCGACTGCAGCGCCCGGCCCTACTGCGAGGCCCTCAAGGCCGAGGGCGTGCTGGCCAAGGAGACGCACGAGAACGTGGTGAGGCTGGCGCCTCCGCTGATCATCACCCGGGAGCAGCTGGACTGGGCGATCGACAGGGTGGCGAGGGTGCTGTCGCGATGAGACCCGCGGGGCTTCGCCGGCCGGCACGACGAAGCCCCTACATCTGAAGTGCCCGGTTCTGGGGGCGACCGCCCGGCCGCGGGATCCCGTGCATCTTTTATCCCGTCTTGCCGGTGATGCGGAAGCCCCCGGTCCTTATACTGGGTACCAGGTTCATGTGAGCGTATTCGGTGGCCAGGGTCAGGTCGCGGCCGATATCTGCAGCGTGCGAAAGCACGTCGACTGCACTTACGGTGAAGCGAAGATTCGGCAGCATTGCCGTGATCGAACCGTCCTTGATCAGGAAGGTCCCGTCCCTGGTCATTCCCGTCAGCAGTGCCCGGGCCGGATCGAGGGGCCGGGTGTAGTGAAGCCGGGTCACCAGGATTCCCCTGTCGACGCGCGAGATCAGCTCCTCCCGCGAGCCGGTGCCGGGTTCGAGGACCAGGTTGCGGGCGTAGGGGCCGTCGGTGAACCAGGCGCCCTCGGGTCCCAGGCCGCTGCCGGTGGAGGCGGTCCCCGCCCTCGCCGCGGTCTCCAGGTCGTAGACCGCACCCCTGACGATTCCCCTCTCCACCAGCTTCACCCTCCGGCGCGGGACACCCTCCGAGTCGAAGGGCTCACACATCCCGTCGGGCCGGAGCGGATCTTCCCATATGCTCATGAAGGAGGGAAACAGCTGCCGGCCGATCTGACCGCTGAAGCAGCTGCTGCCGTTGAGGTGAGCGGCCCCGCCGAATCCCAGGTATCCCAGATGGTAGAGGATCTCGGCGGTGGCGTCCGGCTCCAGTATCGCCTCGTACTCGCCCGGGTCTACGTCGGCGAAGGTTTCGAAGCGGGCGGCCTTCTCCCAGGCCCGCTGGGCCATCTCCTCGGGGTCGATTCCCTCGATGCTGCGGCCCACGAAGCGGGTCATCCCCGCGCCGCCGCCGGGGGCGATGGTCGACACCTGGAAGCGGCAGCTGCTGCCGGCGAAGTAGGCGGCCAGGCCCTCCGAGTTGGCGACGGCGCGTTCCTCCGAGCCGCTGATCATGTGCCCGAACATCTTCACCCCGCGCCGGCCGGCGGCCCCGTGGACGGCCCGGGCTATGATCTCCGCCCGGCCATCGGCAGAGAGCAGGGCCGTCTCCGGATGATAGGCCTGCACTTTTGGCATGGAGTCGACGGGAGGGGCGAGGGGTGGAAGATCGTCCCGGGCGATGCTGCTTTCGGCCAGCGTGCGGGCCCGCCGGGTCAGCCACTGCAGGGATGCGTCGTCGAAGGTGTTGACGCCCGCCGCGCCCAGGCGCGGTCCGTATGTGGTTCGCAGATACAGGGAGGGTTCGGCGCATTCGGTGCTCATTTCAATGGCGTCGTTGGAATAGCGAGTGAGGCCCTCATCGGCTGCGCGAAGCAGGGCGAAGGCGGTGTCGGCCCCGCTGTCCAGGGCCATCCGGACGACGCGGGCTGTCAGCTGTCGCGCTCTGTCCTCTCCGATTATCATGATCTGACACCTACTTTCAGACCGCGGAAGCGGGCGGGGGATACTCCGTGCCCCACGTGAAGGTTCTGCATGGGCGCGCCCTTGCCGCAGCCGGTCAGCCCCCACATCTTCCACTCACCGGGACCGGCAACCGCATCACATCTGCCCCACACCCGGGGAGTTATGCCGGTGTATCCGGGATTCTTGAGCAGTCTGCCCAGCCTGCCGTTCACTATCTCCCAACCCACCTGAGCGCCGAAGGTGAAGTTCAGGCGCCGGTCGTCTATGCTCCAGGTCTTCTCACCGTCGAGCAGGTAGCCGCGGTTGGTGTCTGCGATGAGCTCGTCCAGGGTTCCGGAGCCGGGCTCGAGATTGATGTTGGTCATTCTCACTATGGGAGGCCTGGCCCAGTTGTCGCAGCGGGCGTTGCCCCCGCTGTCTGCGCCCGGATCCGGGACGTACTGTCTTGAGGTGAGGTATCCGGCGTGTATGCCCTCATCCACCAGGACCACCCGCTGCGCCGGAGTCCCCTCGTCGTCCCATCCGAAGGTCCCGAGCCCGCCGGGGACGGTGGCGTCGGCGGTGAGGGTCACTGCCGGGGAACCGTACCGGCGCTCACCCAACCCGTCGGGGGTGAGGAAGCTGGTGCCGGCGACATCGGCCTCTATCCCCAGCACCCGGTCAAGCTCGCTGGGGTGACCGCACGATTCGTGTACCTGCAGCGCCAGGAGTGAACCGGTGACGATGACGTCCAGATCGCCCGAGGGGCATTCGGGGGCCGTGAGCAGAGCCACCGCCTCGTCGGCGACGCGGGAGGAGTGGCCCGGCAGGTCCATCTCCAGGATGAACTCCCAGCCGGCCTGCTGCGCGTCTCCCATCAGGGCGGGATAGGTGCGTATCTGGGCATCGCCGTCCCCGACTGCGAGGGCGCTAATGCCCCCTCCGCTCTCGATGATGGACTGCTGCACGGCGCTTCCCTCGGAGTCAGCGTACCACTTGTCCACGTAGTAGAATTCCAGCCTGCCTCCTCGCGTCCTTACGCCTTCGGCAGCGGCCATGATCTCGTCGGCCTCCAGCAGCAGGTTGATCTTCTCTTCCGGGGGGACACTGGCCGGGTCAATCCTTCTGGGCGAGCGATAGGATCCCCTCTGGGCCGGTCGCGGCCGGAGCCGCACCGCCGGGGCCGGGGTCAGGCATGCCGCCCGGGCCATGTCCAGGGCGCGCTGAATGAGAGTGGGCTCGTCGACGGGAAAGCCGGGCGCGGCAGCGAAGCCCCAGTGTCCCCCCGCGAGTACCCTCAGACCCAGTCCCCTTTTCACGTCCATATCCAGCCTGCTGATGCCCGCGTTCCTGGTGGCGTAGGTCTCGCTGCGCAGGATCATGAACCTCACATCGGCGTAGTCGGCTCCGCGATCGCGGCAGGTCCTGACCAGCTGCTCCAGCTGTCCTTCGAGTTGTTCGGGAGGGTCGGCTGCGCCCTCCCACAGGTTGAAGTCACTTGTCACCGTGTCACCTCCCGGGTGTTATGGGCTGCTTCCCTCATTATTGCCTGCGTATGTCATTCCGTGATCTGCTGGCCGGTGTTGCGTCGGGACACAGATATGCCCCGCGGCCGTTCGGCGCGGAGTTCTCTCAGTACAGGTTCGCGGAGAGGGCCCGCCCTGTACGGCATCTTCCGCGAATGTCCTGACTGCCGTCATAACACTACTTCCCCGGATACCAGGGATCGCCGGGTGCCCGGTCCATTCCAATTCGACCTGGTCGGGTTCATTTCCTGCAGAATGGAATTCCCTCTGGGCGGCCTCCATTGATCGGTGCGAGGCACAGTGTCCGGCGGTAGGGCTCTGACGGGTGCATCCATGGGCGAGAGCATGCGTCTCAGGTCAGGACAGCAGTTGACAGAACCAGTTTCCCCGCCTGGGTGAAGTGGTGATCGAAGGCCAGCGCAAACCCGATGGCATGTTCATCCATCAGGTGAAACGAGACACAATCTGCTACGCCATATTCCTTATCTGCGTGGCCGTGGTAGTAGATACGGAGAGCATGCCTTCTTACGACATCATCCGATGGAAGAATCTCACAGACACCCGTAACAAATTTAACTGCGGCTTTTGCGCGCGACTTCCGTTGATCCAGCTGCGGAGGATGGGGGACAGTTTTCGTACTGAGGAACGCATTGAGGATTTCATCAATCATGTAGATAGAGGTTGAGAACGACGGGAACCC
>JAWOBW010000214.1:0-5524 GCA_046484105.1 Bacillota bacterium | reverse complement strand
GACTGCTAAAGCTGTCCCTGCCCATCGGGGGGGAGAGACTCCTGCAGGGGCTGGAGCAGATAGTGCTGGTCTCCATCGTCGCCGGATTCGGCGCGGGAGCCCTGGCTGCCTACGGGATCGGAACACGGATACTGTCACTGGCCACCATGCCAGGATTCGCAGTGGGAACGGCGGTGACCACTCTGGTGGGGCAGAATCTGGGAGCCAGGCTGCCTGAGAGGGGCGAGCGGGCCACCTGGATGAGTGGCGGGGTGACCTTCTTCATGCTGACCGCCCTCGGCGTCGCCATGGCAGTTCTTGCCGAACCCCTGATTGCCCTCTTCAACGCGGAGCTCGAGGTGCTCCAACACGGAATCACGATGCTGCGCATTCTGGGTCCCACAGTGGGCCTGTTCGGTCTCTTCCTCGCCTTCGGTGGAACCTACAGGGCCATGGAGCGCACCTCAGTTTACCTGGTGTGGGTTCTCATTTCCTCGTGGATGATAAAGATACCCCTGGCCCTGATCTTCCCGGTTCAGATGGGAGTGCCCGGGATCTGGCTGGCCATAGCAGTCAGCTATCTCTGCGGGGCGGCCGGGGGCGGATTCTACTTGAAGCGGTGCTTCGGTCCGGTCCCGGATGTGGGCGTCGTCCCGGAGTGAACTCCGGGGGAGGACCGGTGGGTCCTCGGTATGGCCGGGGCGTTCGCCGTCCGTGCGATGTGCACCATGTTCCTGTGAGAGCTTTCCAGGTGAAAGGGTCAGGCAACGTGCGATAATGACAGCTGAGGTGGGATGACTTCTCAATGCGGGCGTGGTTTCATCGATGACAGCGTGCCGCCTGGTGCGTCTTCAGGGAGTCCAGTCGGCAGGCGGCTGAATCCCGGAAGGCATCGTTGGGCACATTTCCGCATGGTGTTCCGTCAGTCCAGGGGAGGGGATGGTGAGTTCGATGGAACCGAAGCTGAATGCAACCTGGAGACGAATGATTCCTGTCCTACTCGCATGTCTTCTGCTTCTGCTGCCCGGGGGGTGCGCGCGAGTTCCCGGCGGAGAACCGGACCTGAGGGGAGAGATCACCAGCATAGGACGCGCCGTCGGCAGTTCCGCGGTGCAGATTCTGGTGGAGGCCCGTCCCGGGGAGGAGGACGGATCAGACAAGGCGCACGTGTTCGTGGCCGGTGACCGGGTTGTCTTTCGCAGGGTGAATGGTTCTCATCGCGGGGCGGCAACCGCGGATCTCGAGGAGGGTCAGTGGGTGCAGGTGTGGTTCGACGGTCCGGTGGCAGAATCATACCCCCTCCAGGGAAAGGCGAGGGCCGTGGTGATTCTTCCCGAAGCCGAGGTGGACCCGACTCTCAGCTCGCAGCCGCCGGTCGCAATTGTCCCGGGGCAAGATCGGGGCCGGTAGGGGCCTCAGGAGGTGATAGGTCCCGGTCCATCGGTGGCGGCCGTCCCGCTCACTACGTGCTCGAGAATGTCGAGCGCCTCGGGGGAGAGGGTCCGGCACAGATCTGCCGCCTCCTCCGCCCGGGAGAACGTCCTGAAGAACTGGAGTGCGTTCCCCGAGTTCTGGAGGAGCTGTTCCTTGCCCAAGTGGTCCCGGATCAAGGCCGTCATGTAGTAGCCGACGGGGTGACCGCTGGACGGGAGGCGGGCTCTGATCTCGCGTCCTGCGCTGCTCGCCTCACCGGGACAATCCCCCAGTGATCTCAGTTGCCCGTCCATGAAGAGAAGGAATTCCGGCGCCCTGCGAACCTCTCGGGCGAAGCATTCTGGACAGGTTCCCTCCTTGAAGGGGCCGTCCATGTTCACCATGTTGGCCAGGCCCTCCAGGTGGATCTGGTCCACCACCCACTGCAGATCCGTTCGATTGTCCTGGGCTGTGCCCAGCCTCACCCCGGTGAGCTGGCACACGTAGTGATGGTGAAACTCGTGGGCGAGAAACGGCAGCAGCTGGTCGCCGCGCGTCATCGCGCACAGGGGGTCGACGACTATGGGTCGGTATCCCCGCCCGTCCAGGTCGAAGACGGCGAACGCCACCCGCGGTGCGGAGTAATCCCCGGGCGGCAGATGAGACAGGGCCATCTTGGCGGCGCTGTCGTGCAGATCCGGTGAGTGGCGGAGTCGGTCCAGGAAGGGAAGCAGCTCCCTCTTCCTCTGCAACACCCGTCGGTAGTGCCGCACGAAGCGGAGGCGGGAGGAGGGGGGATCCTCTCTCCGCGAATCCGGATGAAAGGCCAGGTGCCAGCACTCCCTGAAGAAGTCTTCGGAGAACTCGGAGGCGGTGAGGGCCCGGTATGCGGGTGTGTCGAAGATGGAGCGCCAGGCTTTCTCTCCCGGCTCGACACCCCTGCTCAGGTCATCGGCGATCCTCCAGAAGAGATCGACCCCGGAGAAATCCAGGCACATGAGCAGCACTTCCCTTCTATCATCTCCTTATTGAACACTACGTATGGGCTCATTATATGCGAGCGCAGGCTTTGCGAAAATGATATTCAACACGCAATCTCTGTTCCTGGTGGGGAGGTATTTGAGCAGACCTCCCCCCGCCGGGCAGATCAGGTGCTTCGTAGGCCCTTCTCCTGCAGCATCGGTCCGAGGACGGGGCTGGTGAACTCGGAGGCCAGTATGTCCATCATGACGTAGTCGAAGCGCTGGCCGCCGACGCGCATGAACTCGCGGATGCGGCCGGCCATCCTGAAGCCCGCCTTCTCATAGCAGCGGATGGCCCTTGCATTGCAGGCCAGGGCCCGCAGCTGGATGCAGTGAAGTCCCAGGCCGGTGAAACCGTAGTCGAGCATCAGCTGCGTGGCTTCTGTTCCCAGTCCCCTTCCCCAGTGCTCCTTTTCACCCAACATTATGCCCAGCTCGGCGGTGCCGTGGCGGAAGTCGATGCCGTGCAGGCCCGTGTTGCCGATGGGGACGATATCCTCGCGGCAGTACACGGTCAGGACTCGCTGGTGGGGTCCTCCGGTACTTTCATACCACTTCTCCTCGTCTTCGAGCGACATGGCGGCTCCCCACAGCTGCAGGTAGCAATTCACCTCGGGATCATTGGCCCACCTCAGGTACTCAGGCAGGAGATCTCTCCTCCGGGGTCCCAGGCAAACCTTTTCGCCGATCAGGATCATGTCCCTTTCCTCTATCACGTTGAGCACCTCCCGAGCTGCCGGTATTTCTCCGCATTATACACAAAATGGTGAATGCATCCAATGAGGTAACAGAATTGAAAGGAAAAGGCGCGTGATCACAGCTGCGGAACAAATTCTCCCTGCTTTCGTCCCATCTGTTGGCGGCGCGTCATTCATCTGTGATACTGGGGAGGTCATTGCTTTGATTATGGAGGGTATCATGTGGCCGGTTGCCCTGGCGGGCGTCTCCCTGCTGTGGGCGGCCGAGTATGGGTTATATGCGGCTGGCATCGTGTTGTCAGTGCGCCGGCACCGGGCGGGATCGCCGGGCTTTTCCCTCATCGCCTGGTTCTTCGCCCTCTGGTTGGGAACGTCGCTGGGCAAGCTGGTGATACAGCTGGTGCTCCCGCGGTACCTGCTGGCCGTCGCCCCGGCGACGCCCGCAGGTTTCGTGATGGGGCTTTCGCAGGCGGCGATAAACCTGGTGCGGATTGCAGCCCTGGTCCTGCTGCTCGTCGGTCTGATGCGCCGGGAGGAGAAGACGTCCTGATGACGGCCTCATCCCGGGCTGGTTAGGCCAGGATGGCCCTCCGGGTTGATCGCTCTGCCTTCGACATTCACCAGTTCAGCTGACAGGTGTGACGTCTTGTCCCCTCGACTTGCATGTGTTAGAATTCGGGAAACTGCGTGAGGGAGCGGGCCATGTTCGCCAGCGGTTGTCACATACACACAATACTCAGAATTCGGCTCAATAAGGCGGGAATGAACCGTCTTTTCGAGGGGGCAGTGTGCCCTCACTTGTCGCGACCTGTTCCCGGGGGAGATGATTCCCTCATCTTCGGGCCCGACTGAGTATCACAGGCAGCTACCTCTTTCAGGCCCACCGGGGACGCCTGGTGGGTTTCTGCGTTCCTACCGCCTCCGAAAGGAGTGTCTTCCTTGCCCATTCCCGCTGATGTGGTCAGAAGGAAACTTGAAAGACAGCTGAAGAACCTTTCCGAGCCGGATAAGCTGACGCTGCTACAGGATACCCTGGATGAAATGCCCGGATACACCTCCGGCCCCTACGGCAGGCTGAAGAACTGGATCAGGGAGCAGATGAACAGCGCCCGCCGGCAGTCCCGCGTCCTGCATCAGGATCAGTTCATGGTGAAGAAGGAGGGCCTCTGTACTGCGGCGTTGATCGGACCGCCCAACTGCGGCAAGTCATCCCTGTTGAGGGCCCTGACCGGGCGCAAGGTGAGGATTGGAGACTATCCCTTCACGACCCTGAAGCCGGTGGCGGGGATTGTGAAGCTGCATGGAGCCCCCATCCAGCTGGTGGAGATTCCCGGCTTGATAGAGGGAGCCTCCGGTGGCCGGGGAAGTGGAAGGGCGTATCTGTCCGCGGTGCGGGCGGCAGACGTCGGCATCTTCACCGGTGCCCTGACTGATCATGACTTCGAACTCTTCCGCCACGTCGTCAGGGAGATTGATCTGGCCAGCATTGAGCTGCCCGGCTTCATGGTTGCCACCAAGGACGACCTGCCGGGGGCGGCGGAGGTCTATGAGCGGTACTGCAGCGCATATCCGGACAGGCGGCCACTCCGCGTCTCTGTTCGGGACGGACTGGGCCTCGAGGCGGTGCGCGACGCTCTCTGGGAGGTGACCGGGTTGATCCGCGTATACCCGCGGGATGGCGACGGGCCCATCGTACTGAGGGCCGGGAGCACCGTCCTTGACTTCGCCGAGTCCATTCATCGCGGATTGCGCGAATCGGTGCAGGGGGCGCAGGTCTGGGGGCAATGGGTCAGGTTCCCTGGCCAGCCTGTGTCAGCGGAACACGCCCTGGCCGATCTGGACGAGGTCCTTCTGAAGATCAGAAGATAGGGAGGTGGGGCGGCCGGTAGCTTGGAGACGTTCACACGTTGTCCTCAGAAGCGGTGCGCATATCCCCGGCAGAGGCGGGGCTCCAGCGGGGGAGTGGTGATGACGTCGAGTCTCCCCCGCACCTTCGCCCACGTATCGACCGGGCAGGTCAGGAGGGCGTTCACGAGCCTGACCTCCCCGTCGAGGCAGTCTGCCGCCCCGACGTCCCTGACTGTGAAGCGCCAGTGGGTGTCAATGCACTCCATGCCGTATCTCTCATACCACTTCTGCGACCTGCGGTCTGTGCTCCACCACTCGACGTAGTGAACGTCGTATTGGGCGGCGAGAAGTTGCTCCGCCCGGCGCACCATCCGCGTTCCCAGTCCCCTGCCCCACAGCCGTCTAACAACTCCGAACTCCCAGGCGAAAGCGCCCCGGGGGTGTTCGCTGTGAAGGCACAGAGAGCCCGGCCTCTGTTCGATCTCGATGTCCAGAAACCCCACTACCTCATCCTTCGTGTCTACGGCTACCAGCTCGATGGATTCTCCCTCGTAGGTGGGCTTG
>JAWOBW010000138.1:0-7543 GCA_046484105.1 Bacillota bacterium | reverse complement strand
GTCGGCCTGGATCGACACGGCAACGGCCAGATTGTTGCCCAGCTGCATGGGATCGGCGTCGACCTGGATCACGGCCGCGTTCTGCAGCAGGGTCCACCCCCAGGTGGAGGTGGAGTTGAGCCTGCTGCCCAGGGCCAACACCACGTCGCTTTGCGACAGGACCCGGTTGCTGGCGGCCTTGGCCCCGTTGGCACCGATCACCCCGAGGGCCAGGGGGTGATCCTCCCGCATGCTGCCCTTGCCCTCCATGGTGGTGACGACTCCGATTCCCAGCTGCTCGGCGAACTCCCGCAGCGCCTCCATCGCCCCGGAGAGAATCACCCCGCCGCCGGCGAGGATGAGGGGGCGTTCGGCGGCCAGAAGCAGCCCCGCCGCCCTCTCCAGGAGCTGCGGGTCGGGACGGGTTCTCCAGGCGGGATACCGAGAACATTCCTCAGGGGCGAAGAGGTCGTCGCCGGGGTCAACCGGGGCGGAGAGCACGTCCTCGGGGAAGGCCAGGTGTGCCGCACCCATGCGCCCGCCCGTCGCCGCGCGGAAGGCGGTGCGGACGGAGTGGGGGATGAATTCGGCTCGGGTCAGGCGGCTGCTGAAACGGGTTGCGGTGCGGAACGCCTCCACCTGTTCCATGGCGGTGAGGGCGGAGCGATTCTCGCTGCTGAGGGGTACGTCACTGGTGAGCGCCACCAGCGGAATCGATGATCCGTCGGCCTCCAGCACCGATGGGTACAGATAGGCGGCCCCGGCCCCGCTGGGCGCCTCGGTCACCCCGGGACGGCCGGACAGGCGGGCGTACGCATCGGCCATGAAGCCGCAGGAGCGTTCATCCCTACCCATTACGTGGCGAATGCTGTCGGAGTCCTTCAGGGCATCGTAAAACGACATGCTGGTGTCTCCGGGCAGTCCAAATATGTATCTGACATCGTGGGCCTCGAGCATCCTGACCAGCAGTTCCGCACCTTGCATGCATCACCTCTCCTTTCCATTACAGTTTACAACAGATTTCGCGGAAAACCCACGACCCGCCCTCAGTGGTGACGATGAGGGCACCGGCCGGCGAAGTTATTGTTTTTCGGTAAAAGTGACAAACGATAAGTGACGGGTACTGTGGATCTATCAGCTCTGTTCGGGGAGATAAGGCAATGCGTGAAGGGATGAACCGGCCGGTGCTGCAGACTATTCGCGTCGTCACTCTGGGACTGACGGTCACCTGTTAGCTGCGGCTCATCGGAGGGGCCGCATGCGCGGTCTGGGTGGTCTGCGCCGCCGCCGAATCACTCTCCCAACCCATTCTCTTTCGCCACGGCGCGGTCCAGATCTGGCTGGAGACGCAGGGCGTCGTAATGCGGGCATCCTGGCACACGCCTCTTGCCGGCCTGGGCTCCATCATCCTGGCGAGCTTCATGGTGCATCACCTGCGCGGCTTCTTCCACTCCATGCGGGGCGGGGATCCCTTTGGCGCAGAGAATGCTGACCGGCTCCGTCTGATAGGCTGGGCACTCGTGGTCAGCTGTGCTGCAGAGCGCCGTCAGCCTGTGGAGCGGGCTGACCGCGAGCAGGGATCTGCTGGGCGTAGAGAGTGTGAGGATAGTGGGAAGCGACGTGGGGTCCGCGCTGGACATCTGGAATCTGGGACTGGGCCTGGGCCTGATGGTGCTGGTCATAGCCGAGCCGTTCAGAGTGGGCGCCGCCATGCGCAGCGAGCTGAAGTACATCGTGTGAGGAGGCCGACATGCCCGTGCGGGTGCACCTGGATCGACTCCTGGCGGAGCGGGTGGGAATAACCCTGCCCAACCTGTCCATTCTCAAGAACAGGGCGCGTGCGATACGGTTCTCGACGCTGGAAGCCCTCTGCGCCGCCCTGCAGTGCCAACCCGGGGACATCCTCGAGTACGTTCCGGAGCAATGAGACGCCGGTTCGCAGCCCCCAGACCCAAGTTCCCCACTCCGGTCCGGGGTGAATGAGCCTGGTGTTCAGGGTGACCCTCCCGGCGCTCTGCGAAGCGGAGGAATTGTTCCGCGGCAGACTGAACAGAGGGTCCGCTGGCCGGCGTGCAGGATTGTGTCCGGTGCATGCTGAAGACAGCTACAGTGACGGCTGTGACCCCTGCACCTGTCTGAATCCCGGGCAGGTGGATGATTGGAGGATATCGATGTCCATTGTGGTCCGGGTTCTGGGCACGGCCCAGGACGGCGGCGTTCCTCAGATTGCCTGCAGCTGTGATAACTGCGCCGCGGCGCGCCTTCGCCCTGCCAACAGGCGCCGGGTGAGCTCGATCGGCGCAGTAAACCCGGCCACCGGCTGGAGCTGTCTCTTTGACGCCACCTGGGACATGCCCGAGCAGCTGCAGATGCTGGCCGCCGTCTCGGGAAAACCTCTCCCGGATGCCATATTCCTCACTCACGCTCACGTCGGCCATTACGTCGGCCTTCTGCACCTGGGCAGGGAGATCCTTTCGTCACGGCGCCTGGCAGTGTACTGCACGGATTCAGTCGCGGCCTTCCTTGGCCGGAATCTGCCCTGGGGGGATCTCATTTCCGGCGGACACATCCTGCCGCACAGGATCGTCCCGGGAGAGAGCGTGACCCTGGATCCCGCGATCACCGTCCGCGCCGCGGCGGTCCCGCACCGCAGCGAGTATTCGGATGCGGTGGGATACCTGGTGAGGGCGAGCGGTCGCGGGTTGCTGTACCTTCCCGACCTGGACAGCTGGGACGGGTTCGAGCACCCGTTCAATGAACTGATGCTGGAGGCCGACCACGCCCTCATAGACGGAACCTTCTTCTCCCCCGGGGAGCTGGAACGATCCCGCGGCCGCTCGACCCGCGAGGTTCCCCATCCCCCCATCGAACGCACGGAGGAGCTGTTCAGGAGAGGAATCCTGGATCCCGCCGGCGCCACAATCCACTTCACTCACTTCAACCACACCAATCCCGTGCTCAACCCCGCGGATGAGAGGCGGGGGCAGCTGCGCGCCGCCGGTCTCTCCCTGGCGGCCGACGGCCAGCTCCTGAGGCTGTAGCCGGCTTCCAGTCAAGCTTCTGCCGCCAGCCGGCAGGGTTTGAGGTGCCCCGCGCCGAATAGGGCAGAGGAGCAGGCGACTGCATACCGGTTTCAAGATTGGGAGGGTGATCGATGATTGATTTTAGTCTGACCGAGGAACAGAGGATGGTGCGCGACATGGTGCGCAAGTTCGCCGAGCAGGAGCTGGCGCCCCACGTGGAGGAGTGGAACGAAGCGGAGAATATTCCCAGGTCAGTCTTTGACCAGATGGGCGAGCTCGGCCTGCTGGGCATATGTCTTCCCGAGAAGTACGGAGGAGGGGGAATGGACTACATCAGCTTCGGACTGGCGTGCGAGGAGCTGGAGAGGGTGGAGTCAGCCTTCCGCGTGGTGGTGGCTGTCCACGTCGGTCTTTGCGGTCTGGGACTGCTGCAGTGGGGAACCGAGGAGCAGAAGGAGAGATTCCTCGTCCCGCTGGCCACCGGCGAGAAGCTGGGGACCTTCGGCCTGACGGAGCCCAACGCCGGATCGGACGCTTCCGGGATCCAGGCCGTGGCGCGCAGGGACGGCGACCACTACATCCTCAACGGCGAGAAGATGTGGATCTCTCTGGCCGACACTGCTGACACGATTCTGGTCATAGCCCGAACCGATCCCTCCGCCGGGCACCGGGGCATGTCCGCCTTCATCGTCGAGCGCGGCACCCCCGGCTTCAGATCGGAGAGAATCCACGGGAAGATGGGCATCCGCGCCGGGGATACCGGCTCCTTCACCCTCGAGGACTGCCGGGTGCCGGCGGAGAACCTCCTGGGCCAGGAGGGCGAGGGTTTCAAGATCGCGCTGTCCTGCATCGACAATGGTCGCTACGCCGTGGCGGCAGGATCGGTGGGATTGATCCGCGCCTGCCTGGAGGCCAGCACCAGGTACGCCCGAGAGCGGGAGACCTTCGGCTGTCCCATCGCCGAGCACCAGCTGATCCAGAAGATGATCGCCGAGATGGCCAGGGATGAGCAGATCTCTCGCCTGCTGGTGTACAGGGCCGGCTGGTTGAAAAACCAGGGGATGCGCAATACCAAGGAAACCTCCGTCGCCAAGTGGGTCGCCTGCGATGCCGCCTTCAAGGCGGCCGTCGATGCAGTCCAGATCCACGGCGCATACGGCTACTCCGACGAATACCCGGTCGAGAGGTATCTGCGCAACTCGAAGGGCGCCGTCATATACGAGGGGAGCGCCGAGATTCAGACGCTGCTGCAGGCGCAGTACGCGCTGGACATGAGGACGGACCGGCCCCTGCGCTGCGAGTTGCCGGCGTGGCCCTTCGAGGATGAGTGACGCGGAACGGAGGTGACCGAGCATGCGTTTCGTTGTGTGCATCAAGCAGGTCCCGGAGACGACTGAGGTGCAGATCGATCCGGACACCAGGACGCTCATGCGGGAGGGCATACCTTGCATCATCAACCCGTTCGACACCTATGCCATCGAGGAGGCGCTGAAGTTCAGGGAGAGTGCCGGGGGCGAGGTGACGGTGATCTCCATGGGCCCGCCCCAGGCGGAGGAGGCCCTCAAGGAGGCCCTGGCTATGGGGGCGGACCAGGCGATCCTGCTGTCCGACCCCGGTTTTCGCGGGGCTGACACCCTCGCCACCGCGCGCACCCTGGCGGCGGGTATAGACCGCCTCGGCGACTTCACCCTCATCTTCTGCGGGAAGCAGGCCATCGATGGGGACACCGCCCAGGTGGGACCGGAGATAGCCGAGATTCTCGATATTGCCCACGTCACCTACGTGCAGAGGGTGTGTGAGCTGAACGAAGAGTCCATCACCGCCGAGAGGATGATCGAGGGCGGCTACGAGGTGATCCGGGCCCAGCTTCCCGCCCTGATCACGGTGGTCAAGGACATCAATCAGCCCCGACTCCCCACCATGCGGGGAATAATGCGGGCGAGGCGCACGCAGGTCACCGTCTGGGGGATGCAGGACCTGGACATACCGGCCGCGGACGTAGGACTGGAGGGTTCGCCCACGGAAGTGATACGGGTCTTCACCCCGGAGCTGAGCGCCGGCGGCGAGATGATCTCCGGTGAGCCGGCCGAGCAGGCCGCGGCCCTCGCCAGCATACTGCGCGACACCGGTCTGGTTTAGGAGGTCAGAACATGCGCCAGATTATTGTGCATAAAGATAGATGCAGTCTCTGTCAGGTGTGCCTGTCGGCCTGCCCCTTCGGTGCCCTGGTGCCGGCGGATGACGGGATCGAGGTGACCGACGCCTGCAACCTCTGCGGCGCCTGCGTCCCGGAGTGTCCCGAGGATGCCATCGAGCTCACCGGTCCGGCCCCGGAGGAGGTGGACCTCTCCGGGTGGCGCGGGATCTGGGTCTTCGCCGAGCAAACCGGGGGACGGCTCGCCGGCGTGGTTGCCGAGCTGCTGTCGGAGGCCCGCAGAATGGCGGCCGTCACCGGTGAGGAGGTCTCGGCCCTGCTGATGGGCGAGGGGGTGGGCCATCTCGCGCAGGAACTGATCGCCCAGGGGGCCGACCGGGTGTTTCTGGCCGACGATCCCGTCCTCCGCGACTTCCGCGACGAGACCCACGCCAGCATCATGGCATCGCAGGTGCGGCGGCACCACCCGTCGATCATCCTGTTCGGCGCCACCGCCCGGGGAAGATCCCTGGCCCCGCGCCTGGCGGCGCGGTTGAAGACGGGATTGACGGCCGACTGCACCGAGCTCAGCGCCGAGGAGACGGGATTGCTGGTGCAGACCAGGCCGGCGTTCGGCGGAAACATCATGGCCACCATCGTTTGCCGCCGTCACCGGCCCCAGATGGCGACGGTGAGACCGCGGATCATGCGGGCCGACCCCCCGGACCACACCCGCGAGGGCCGGGTCACCGAGGTGGCGGTGGACGCCTCGGTGCGGGTGCGAACTGCCCTGCTGGAGGCAGTCGAGGAGGAGCAGGAGGGCGTCAAGATCGAGGACGCGGACATAATCGTCGCCGGGGGGCGGGGACTGGGGGGCCCGGAGGGATTTGAGCCTCTCTTCGATCTGGCCCGCGCCCTGGGAGCGGCCGTGGGGGCATCCCGCCCCGTCGTCGATTCCGGCTGGATACCATACGCGCACCAGGTCGGTCAGACAGGCAAGACGGTCAGCCCCAGCGTATACATCGCCTGCGGGATCTCCGGGGCGGTGCAACACATGGCCGGAATGCGCTCAGCGGACACCATCATTGCCATAAACAGAAATCCCGACGCACCCATCTTCAGGATTGCCCACTACGGTGTGGTGGGAGATCTGTTCGAGATTGTGCCCAGGCTGAAGCGGGAGATCATCGATGCGAGAGGATAGGGAGACAGAGAGTCGGGGAGGTGAAGGGCGCTTGCAGATCATATTCGTCGCCGGAGCGGGCCAGATGGGCAGCGGCATAGCCCAGGTGTCGGCCCAGACCCGGCACCGCGTCATCCTGCATGACCTGACTGAGGAACTGGCGCGGAGAGGACGCGAGAGAATAGGGAAGTTTCTGCGGCGGGCGGTGGAGCGCGGCAGGATGGAAGACGGAGATGCCCGCGACGCCCTGGGGCGGATCGAGACTTCGGCTGATCTTGACCGGGCTGCCGACGCCGACTTCGTCATCGAGGCCGCCGCGGAGGACAGAGAGGTCAAAAAGGACCTGTTTCGACGCCTGGATGAGACCTGCCGCGAGGAAGTGATCCTGGCCACCAACACCTCGTCTCTGTCGGTGACTGAGCTGGCGGGGGTGACGTCGCGCCCGGACCGGGTCATAGGGACTCACTTCATGAACCCGGTGCCGCTCATGAAACTGGTGGAGGTGATCCGGGGCCTGGAGACCAGTGATGCCACCTTCACCGCGGCCCGGCGCCTGGTTCTGGAGATGGGAAAGGAGCCGGTCGCAGTCAATGACTATCCCGGGTTCGTGGTGAACCGGCTCCTCATACCCATGATCAACGAGGCCATCTCGTGCGTGCACGAGGGAGTGGCCACCCCGGATGACGTCGACAGGATCATGAGCCTGGGGGCAAACCATCCCATGGGGCCCCTCGCCCTGGCCGACCTGATCGGGCTGGACGTGGTGCTGGCCATCATGCGCTCGTTGCAGGAGGGTTTCGGCGACCCGCGCTACCGCCCCTGTCCCCGCCTGGTCAAGATGGTGGAGGCCGGACACCTGGGAAGGAAGACGGGAAGGGGCTTCTATCAGTATGGGAGGTGAGGCAGTGTCTGAGGTGGTCAGATGGGAGACCGAGGACCAGATAGGGGTCATCACACTGAACCGGCCGGAGCGGCTGAATGCCCTGGACCGGGAGGCGCTCGAAGCGCTGCAGGAGATCCTGGATTCGCGTGCCGCGTCCGGGGATGTCAGGGCGGTGATAATCACCGGTTCAGGTGATAGGGCCTTCGCCGCCGGAGCCGATCTCGCGAGCATGAAGGACATGGACAGGGGAGAGGCGGAGGAGTGGTCACTGCTGGGTCAGAGGGTGTTTTCCTCCATCGAGGATCTGCCCAGGCCGGTCATAGCGGCCATCAACGGTTTCG
>JAWOBW010000098.1:0-8191 GCA_046484105.1 Bacillota bacterium | reverse complement strand
CGGAAAGCACCCAGGTAATCAATGAACAGCACGCCTTTCAGATGGTCATACTCATGCTGCAGCACCCGGGCATACCAACCGCTGTGGGGCCCCGGCGCGGCAGAACGGAGGAGGTAAAGCAGATGAAATGGCATATACTGGCCAACCGGACTCACCGCGGCGTGGGTATGGAAGTTCTGCGCGGCGGGCCGGGCGGCCCCTACCGGGTGCGGGAGCGGCACGGTCGGGAGATAGTTTTTGACCGGGTGTGCAAGGATGCAAAGGAGGTACGCCGGAACCTGTTCGCCAGCGACCAGGCGGGGCGACGCTATCTGCCGGATCACTGGAAGATGGTGCTGAAGGATGTCAAGGACGAAGAGCTCAGGGCGCTGGTGAAAGACTGAGTGCAGCGCAGACCGCGCCCTGCCTCTGCGGGCGCCCGGGTGAGGGAGGCTCCCCCCGCCCGCACGGAGGAGCCGTGTGGTGAGTTGGAATCACTGTATCTCGACCGCGCGTCCCCTCGCCCGCAGTGTGCTGCCGATCCCGCCCCGCGGCACGCCCTCTGCTGTCGAGTGACAATTGCCCCCGGTCTCGCCGCTATCGTAAACTGAAGATCGAGTGAGGGGAGGGGTGTGACGCAGTGAAAGGTGATCCCATATTATTCGTGGTCAGCGGCCCTTCCGGCTGTGGAAAGGGCACCATGATCTCTCACATAATAGATACCTCCGATGTGAGAAAGGTGGTCAACTACACCACCCGCAGTCCCCGCCCGGGGGAGGTGGACGGCGTTCACTACAATTTCGTCAGCGAGGAGAAATTCATGCGCCTCCTGTCGGACGGGTGCATTTTCGAGTACGAGAGGGTCTATGATGACTACTACTACGGTTCGCCCTCCAGTGTCCTTTCCGGCGGCGGTGACTGCGTGATTGAACTCGACTACAAGGGCCACCGGAAGTATCGGCAGTCCCATCCCCGGGTGGTCTCCATATTCCTTTTGCCGCCTTCCGCCGAGGAGATGCAGAAGCGAATACGGGACCGGGCGGAGGAGGACAACATGCCCTCCCGCCTGGATAATGCGGCCGAGCAGCTGCTTCACGCCGGTGAATACGACTACGTCCTGCTGAACGACGACCTCGACCGGTGCAGGAGGGACGTGGAGGCGGTGGTGAGGGCGGAACAGGTCCGACGCTGGGGCGAGCTGCTCATGCAGAAGTACGCAACGGGGAATTCTGACTGAACTGGGCGCACTGCCCCACAACCGATTGACGGCATCTCCGCCGGTCTACAGGGGCAACCGGGGCCCCGGATTCGGAGACATCGCGGATCTTCGGGCTCACCAACCGGCTCCAGCGGGCGATCTATTCGCCGGGGCAGGAACTCCCTCCGCCCGCATTGAATATCATGTGGACAGGCACTTAGCGAGGAGAGGAAACATGCCGAACAGATCCCCGGGCGAACAGGTCCCGGAATCGAAGTCAGGTCACGACAGTGCGCTACCGGAGGCGCTGTTTGAGGGTTGGTTGCTCCTGCTGGTGGCGCGCGAGCCCCGCCACGGATATGCCATCGCCAAGGCCATGCAGGATCTGCCCTGTTCCATGCCCCACCAGACCACGATCTATCGCCACCTGTCGTCCCTCGAAGAACGGGGTTTCCTCGACTCGAGATGGCAGATGCGCCCGTCCGCTCCGCCGATCCGCACCTATCATCTGACAGAGCGGGGGCAAGGGCACCTTCGTCGCCGGTACTCGGCCGTGGCCAGGATGCAGCGCCTGTGCCGGACATTCCTCAGTGAGGCCTCACAGCACATCTGAACGCGACGGGCGCGCCGCTGACGAGACTCCAAATTCAACCTTTTCCCCAGTGAGACAGGGTTACAGATTTCTTTGACGAATAGGAGCCTTGAGAGCATGAAGCGATGACGGCGGCAGACCGGACAGGAGCTCGATATGCACAGAAGACCCTACCTCGCCAGTCTGGATCAGGTGAGGATCACCCGCGACGGGGAACTTGCGGTAATAATATATGATGAACCCGGGATCGCTCCCGTGCAGCTGTGGATCGGACCCAGGATCCACGACATGAGCGATCAGGAGATACTCGACCAGCACAACATCATTCTCGCTCTTGAATCCATGAAGGACACCGGGTGGATTCCGGTGGAGATACCTGACGGACATCCCCAGCTGGAGTACTGCGAACGCAGCGGGACTTTCATATCCCGAGGCGAGGTCCTCCGCTGTCTAATAGACGATATGGACGAAGAAGTCATCATAAGGATAGACGACCGCGAGCTGTCTCTGGAAGAATTCGGGCGACTGCTGGCCACATACGCGGGCTGGGGAATGCGCATCACCTTCGTGCCCGAGGATCAGACCCAGCTCCTCCACGAAGTGATGCTGTGGAACCCGCCCAGCGGAGAGGATGAGGACGAGGAGATGCCCGGTGAGATAATCAAGATGCCAATGATCGCCGACCCCAGCATCGACCAGGTGCTGGATGAGTTCATAGAAGAGCAACGCAATAGATTCAAGACCGCCACTGTCAGCAAGTACGAACGGGTCATCGGCCTGCTGCGCAAGCACCTCAATGACTGTGCCTACCAGGGACTCGACACCCCGGATCGCGTTCTGTTCGAGCGACACTGCTCGGCAGAGGGTGAGCAGAGGCTTGATTTCTGTCAGATATTCGGCCCGGAGATGATCATCTACGAGCTGGACAGGTTTCTCGGACACTCCATAATTCGCAAGTCCATGGTCAGCGAAACCCTCAAGCGTGCGGCTGGTACGGTGACCAAGAGACTGTCAAAATGGCTGGGCGAACGCGGATACATTGAAGAAGAACTGGCCGGGAAGGGAATTGACAAGGGAGCGGGCGCCGTGCAGAACATCCCCAGGGCGGAGAGGGCCACAGATCGCCTCTACACGTGCCTGTACCGGGGTGAGCTGGACGAGATACCCGACGACGATCTCCTCGACTTCGATCAGTACACCATTGTGCGGACGGAGCCCGGCACCCTGTGGCTGGAGCAGGCGTGGAGCTCCGACGGCTCCCTCATTCGCGTACCCGTCCCCGAGCAGGTCTTCGATCTGTTGGAGGAGGGATGGGAAGTTGGATGCACGCTGGCCAGAATTGACGGTCAGTGGCGCATGATCCAGATCGGAAACGTGTATCCACAGTGACGGTCAGGCGTTCCCGCACGGCACGCAGCCCAGTTCTCACCCGTCTGCGCACATGTTGCGGCGCACGAGCACTTCCCGGAAGGCGCAGAGGTAAGGCTCTCCCCGAACGAATAGGGTAGTAGCCCCGCAGGGCGGCAGTTTCCGCCGTCAGAGGCGGATCCTGCCGGGGACGGGCCCGGCGGGGCAGATGTTGAGACTACGTGGATTCAGCTCACCTTCAACCGCTGGTGGGCAGTGCATGCCCGGAGAAGTCGGCCGCGCAAAAACCACCCCATTCTCCCGGAGTAACCCACCCGGGTCCGGCAGCAGGGACCGCGCCTCCACCTCAGGGAGACCAACGCGGAGGGGTGTCGGCTTCATATCCTCCACCGCGCCAGGGGGGTTCCGCTGAACGCCCGTCCACGGCAGGTGGAAGGTCATGGACAGCCCGGCCCGTCCCACAGCAGATCAGGCATCAATGATGAGGTCCTCGATCTCCCGGGGGTAGTAGGTGATGAAGTCCATTCCGTCCGCAGTCACGACAATGGTGTCGGAATGGCGGAACCCACCCAGTCCGGGAACGTATACGCCCGGTTCGACGGAGAATACCATGCCCTCCTCGATCATGGTGTCGTCACCTATGTCAAAGAAGGGGGCCTCGTGACCCAGAAGACCGAGGCAGTGTCCGGTGTGGTGCCTCCAGGTGTCGATTATGTCATACTTGCGGTACACTTCCTGCACCGCCCGATCAACCTCAGAGCAGGGTATGCCCGGCCGGATGGTGTCGAAGGCGACCTGCATCATTTCCATCATGTACTCGAAGTACTTCCTCTGATCAGCCGAGGGTTCTCCCAGGAACATCGTTCGCTCGAGCTCACTGCCGTACCCACCGACTCCGGCTCCAGCTCCGGTCACCAGGTTGTCCCCTCGCCTCATCACCGCGTTTATGTTCACCGCGTGAGGCAGTGCCGAATTTACCCCGATCTGGCCGCGGAATCCGGCTCCAGCTCCGGCCCGTCCTCCCAGGGGCTCGAACTCGGGCCCCAGGGTCTTCATCATCACCATGGTGGCCTCACCGCTGGCCTGAAGGGAGACCTCGTTCTCGGTCCGCCCGTGAGCGCAGTATTCCTGCAGCAGGGTGTGGGCGAGATTGCCCCAACGCGCACTCTCCCGGATCAGCTCTATCTCGGCCGGCGACTTCACCACGCGCATCTTCTCGACGACCTTGGGCTCGACGGTCAGCTCCAGGTCGGGCAGCAGCTCCGTCAGACGAGGCCCGGCATAACCCATGGGGCTGCCGTAGGCCGGGCTCTCCGCCAACAGGTGAGCCTCACCCAGACCCCGCTCGCGCATCTCGCCGGCCAGAACCTCCATCGGGTGTGTCTCACCGGGATACTCCGGATAGGTCACAACGTCGTCGAGGACATCGGCCGTCTGCGCATGTTCGACCTCCAGATGGGGCACAAAGAGAAAGGATGGGCCCTCAACCGGAATGACCAGGCACGCGGGGCGCTCGGTGGCGATGAAGTGAAAGCCGGTGAGGTAGAAGATCGACAAAGTGGAAAAGGTCAGAAAGCCGTCCATGCCGCCCTCTTCAGCCCTGCGCAACAGTCGGTTCTGTCTTTGTTGCAGCTCCTGCGCTGATATCTTGTATTTCATACGGCAATCCCCTTCCCTGAAGTTCTTCTGATAGTCCATTCGACATTCGAAGCATTAATCCTACCCCGGGATGAAGAGGATTGCCAGCTGGGCAGCCTAGTGTAACGAAAGGAGGAACAGTGCAGTGAGCGAAATCCGCTTTTCCCCGGGATCGGGCCGGGCAGGACAGCCACAGTGGAGACCCTGGAACAGGAGGAGCTTCCGGGAGGCGCGGCGGAAAGACCGCCCGGTCCTTCTGTCCATAACCGCATCCTGGTCGCACCGCTGCCTGCGGATGGACGAGACCACGTACGCCGATTGCGACATCATCAGCTGCATCGACGAAAGCTTCATTCCGGTGCGGGTCGACGGTGACCGCAGACCGGACGTGTGCGCCCGCTACGGCGCGCGAGACTGGCCGACCACCGCCTTCCTTACGCCGCTCGGCCAGCTGATCCTCAGTGAATGCACCCACCTCTCCCCCGAAGAGATGAAATCGCTGATGCAACGGGTTATGCAGATCAACCGGGAGGAGGCCGGAGACATGCTAAGCGGGTGCGCACCGTCGGAGTCGTTCCCCGATGCTGCCCGGCGGCACTCCTTTCCGCCGACGGACGGGGAGATTCTCTCGGGCAACATACCGTCGAATCTGCGGGGAAGGCTGAGATCGACGGCCGGCACCATCGCACGGTCGATCGCAGAATCACACGATCCCGACTTCGGAGGCTTCGCCTCTCCCCCGGGATACGCGCCGAAGCATCCCCGCATCGCGGCTCTGGATTTTCTCTGCACGGCGGCGGAAAAGGGTGATCTTGACCGGCAGATGCTTCACGTGCTTCGGCAGACCCTGGACGCGATGCTGGAGGGAGAGATCTTCGATTCGTCCCGCGGCGGGTTCTTCCGCCTCGCAGCGGGACGGGACTGGAGCAACCCCAATTGGGAGAAACTGACCAGCCAGAATGCTGATCTGATCGAGACGTATCTCCGAGCCGGTCGGAATCTCGGCGTGAGTCGCTGGACTGAAGCCGCCAGCCGCACTCTGGAGTACCTGAACCGACACCTGACCCGCGCCGGGGGTGGCTTCTTCCCCGGACTGACCTCCCGCCCCGAGTTCACCGGGGAGGAGGGCGAGAAGCCTCTCGGCGATGATACCCTCTATACTGACGTCAATGCCCGTGCCGCCTCCGCCCATTTCCTCGCCGACCGGCTGCTGGGCAACCCGTCCCACCTGCGGACGGCTGTCGAAACACTTCAGGCGGTCGAGGGTCTCTGCAGCGGAGGTGACGTCCTCTATCACTACTGCGACGCCGGCGGTGAGCGGGGCCCCGCCTTCCTACGGGACTACACCGAGCTGGCCCTGGCCAATCTCGACGCCCATGCCGGCACGGGTGATCTCCATTACCTCGACCGGGCACTCTCCCTGGCGGAGACCCTCCGACAGTACTTCGCCCTGCCCGACGGCAGCTTCTCCGACCGGGCGCGAGGTGCCACGAGCGAGGTCCCCGCAATGCAAAGGGCCCACGTCTGCCCGCGGGACAACGCCCGGGCGGCCCTATTGTGCCACAAGGTCAGCCTGGTGCGAAACGACCCCAGCTGGGAACAGCAGGGGGTCGCAGCGCTCGTCGCAACCGCCTCCCGGGCGGAGGCAGAGGGACTGGAAGGGGCGACATGGGCGGCATCACACCTGGAAATCAGCCGCCCTGCACCCCACGTGCGGGTGCTGGTGCACTGCAGACACGAAGATGCTGCCCTGATTCGCTCGGCGAGAGAGGCGCCGGAGAGACACGCAGTGATCGAAATCGACGAGGGCGGGGTGGAACAACCGCTGGTGTACGTGTGCCGTCAGAGCCAGTGCTTCCCGCCCACCCGGGACCCCGAGCGGGTGGAGGCCCTGCTCGACCCGGCCGGGGTCGAGATTCCGGAATCGAGGCACTGAACACCCCGGGCAACCACTGCCCCCCAGCTCAGCCTCGACCGAAGGTTGAAAGCCACGATGATTCGCTGATGATGGTGTCCGCGTCGGTCCTGAGAAGCGCCGGATACTCATCCCAGCCGACCTCTTCAAGGATCGACCGGATCAGCATGGCACCGGCGTAGTAGCCGTATCTCTTCGGGAGACCATCCGCGGTAAATTTGTCTCCGAATCCACTGAAGGCATCTGCATCCATCCGGGCGACCGGTTCATCCAGGGACTCACCGATCCGCCGGGCAATGTCAGCCTCCCGCCGCTGCGCACAGGTCATTTGTTCGGAAGTATAGAACAGCAGGGAAGAGATCGGCATGTCAGTGTCCTGAACGTACGCCGGTGCAAGTGTCGCCAGGCCCTCGTTGACCAGCAGTTCGCTGACCGGGAATCGATGGGGGTCATTGTCACAGAGTGCCCAGTACAGTTCATCCTCGAGACCCTCGATCATCCTGTACAGGTGGGCGTATTCGTGCTGGACCAGGAGGGCCACCTGCTCCAGGTTCCTCTCCGACAGCTGCTCCGCTCCGAGGATGACGACCGGACTTCCGTTGATTTCGAAGACGCTTCCGTCGACGGAAAAGAAAGTCCACAGAACGAAGAAGGTCGGACGCTTTCCCTCAACGGGATTTTCCGGACTGCCTGTTCGGCCGCAGCGGCAACCACATCACAATACGGTTGACTCATGAATCTACTGAGTCGATCAGAATACTCGCGCAGATCCATTTCAGCCACCGCGTACTGCATCGACTGAGCCTGACAGTCGCCGAACTTGTGGCATTTCTCATAGACGCCTCTCAATGGCGCTTCCCAGGATCCCAGGTAATGCTGCCGGTAGAGCCGCCACCGGTCCGGACCGCTGTCCGCGCTTCGCTGCACAGCCTGGATGAATTCGGCAAACTCCGGCGTGCTGTCGTGAATGATCACAGTATGCTGGCCTCCCTACGACTCGCCGCCCTCTCGCCTGCCTTTCACATCAGCTGATGCAGCACAGGCATTCAGCAAGGTCAGTTCACTGCCCACTCGTCCCCTCTTCATCAACAGGTAGGTGCCGGGTCGTCTACTGAGACGTCACCGCTGCAGCATCCTGGCCAGGGCCTCCTCGTCCAGTACGGCGACCCCCAGGCTCTCCGCCCGGGCCAGTTTGCTGCCCGCCCCCGGCCCGGCCACCAGGTAGTCAGTATTCCGAGAGACACTCGATGTCACCCTGCCCCCGCGCTCCTCCACCAGCCGCCTGGCCTCATCCCTCGTCCACCGGGTCAGCTTGCCGGTCATGACGAAGGTGAGCCCGGCGAGACTCCCCGCCGTCTTAGATCGTTCGGGGGCCTGCGGCCGAACTCCGGCCTCCATCAGTTTCCGCACCACTTTCCGGTTGCTCCGGTCGCGAAAGAAGGTGGTCACGCTGCGCGCCACCTCCGGCCCGACGCCCTCCACAGCCAGGAGATGACTCTCC
>JAWOBW010000309.1:0-12646 GCA_046484105.1 Bacillota bacterium | reverse complement strand
ATGAATCGCACCTGGAGGGTGAGACTAAGACCGCTGCTGCGACCCAGAACCAGGGAGGAGGATTCCATTGGCAAAGATCATGAGTGACAGACTCAAGTATGAACTGGCCAAGGAACTGGGTATCGACCAACTCCTGATGCAGCGAAATGGTGACTGGGGAGAGATGCCGGCCAGGGCCTGCGGCTCGCTGGTCCGGGCGGCCATAGCGAGGGCCGAGAGGTCCATGGCCCAGCAGTAACGCAGCGGCTCGTGCCGGGGGGAGATTCTCCCCCCGGACTCTTGACGCGATGGCAGAATATGGTATCATGGGGACATCTGACCACCTGTGAAGTGATTCCCGTGCGGGGGAAGGTGTCCGCATCAATATGTGTTCTGCTACTGTTGACAGTCGCGATAGCTTGCGGGTTGTGGATTCACCTGCGCGCCGGTCGGGGCGCACCCACCGGTGAGTTCCTGTTGCTTTCAGTCGAGGCGAGAACGGTCTTCGACGCACCCCATTTGAGTTCACCCGATCCCCTTCATCCCCAGTGGACGGGCGAGACTCTGATTTCGCCGCCGTCGATCCTGGACCGGGTGGCTCCCCCGCGGGTCCGGGTCCTGTACCAGGTGAAGTCGCCCGAGGATGTCAGCGCGGTGCGGCTTCACTCCGTGCGGCGTCTCCCCGCGACTCTGAGCTTTCCCACGACGAGATCGAACTTCGCCCGGGTGGTCCTTCTACTCCGCCATATGCGGGATCGGGGGGAGGTGTCACTTGAACTGTCGGGCCATTCCTTCGCACTGGAGCCGTCCGGGGAGGAGAGAATCGGACTGGTGCGGGAGGCATCGGGAGGGCTGACTGCATACTGCGATCCCGAACAGTGGAGAGAGCGGTTGGAGGAGGCCCTGGCCCGGGGTGAACCGGCGGCGGTGTTCGTGGTGAGAAACGAGGGCTGGGTGAGGCATGACAGGGTTAAGAGCCCGGAGGAGGTATTGCGATGAATCGATTGCGGGCTACAGTCGGGGTGATAGTTGCGACCCTGCTCGCACTGATGGTGGTGGGCCAGGCGAACGCGGCCCCGGCCGGGACAGATCGGCCGGTGGTGCTGGTCACGGCGCCTCCCTACATGAATGTGTCTGCACTGCAGGAGGCGCTCACCGGTGCCGGGCGCCGGGTTGTGACGGTGAGGTTGGAGGGAGATTTCCCCGGGGCAGTGCGCCGTCTGGACCGGGCGGGCGGCGAGATGGCGGGCGCAGACGTGGTGGCGGTGGGAGCCGCCGTCCTGCCGCTGCGGTGGTGGCTGCAGCAGGGAGAGGCAAGGTCCCGCCCCGGCCGACTGGTGCTGGTGGCGCCGGCGGGAGACGGCTCGGTCGCTGCCGACGCGCTGTATGCCGAACAGCTGGCGACGAGAATCCAGGTATATAGGAATGAAAGGGATATGCACCGAACCGACGAGGGGCCGGTGTGGGCCCGGCCGGAGTACGTGAACTTGCAGCACTACGTGGCCCACCGCAGTCGCGACCTGTTCGAGCCGCTGTACGGCAGCTACCTCGCGTCGCAGCACCTGTCCCTTTTGCCCGGCGGCCTTGAGGGGGCAGTGGGGTTCATGGGGTGGCTGGCGACGCGTTATCCGGCCAGGCTGCCGGCCTATCTTGACGACGCGGAGACTCCAATCGGGTGGGACGGAGAGCTGACTTCTCTGGAGGCGGGGGAGGCGGGGCAGATCCTCTCCTGGGGATACATCGATCTCCTGTCCGCCCTCACGGCGCGGAGAACCTACTTCACCACCGTCCCCGCCGCCCGCGTGCTGGGAGAGGACCTTCTGCAGGACGTGGTCGTCGGGCCGGACTGGAAGACGACGGCGCTCGAGTTCGCCCGCAGGAGGGCGGCCAGATTCGTGCGCGACTACGTGCTGCCGAACCTGGCCGGCTGGGGGCGTCACGAGGCGGTCAGCTGGCTGCGAAAGCAGCTGGACCTGAGGGAGGAGGTCTTGCTGTATCAGCTCCCTCGGCAGGTGACGGTGCCCGGTCCCGACGGGCCACTGCCGGTTCCCGCTAATCAGCTCATCCGCCAGGTGAACGCCGGGTGCGACCGGTCCGGGTCAGTGGTGGTCGCTGCGGCGCCCAACTGGTGGCAGCTCTTCAACCCACACATTGGCACCAATGACTGGTGGGCCGAGGTGGAGTCCGACCGATCATCGGCGTCCGAGGTCGTCGAGCTGTTCGTGCCGGTTGGAGGCAGGGCGGGCCAGGATGGAGAGATCGCGGCCGCCGCCCTCGGACTGCTGGGAATCACGGGTCCGGAGGGGGGGCGACATATCCTGCTGGATCTGATGGGAAGACTGGCGGAGGCAGTTTTCAACCTGGCCGCCAGGCTGCGGTATCCGGTCGCCCGGGCGGGAGAGGATGGCGGGGGGACGACCTCCGAGAGAGGAGCGGCGTCAGGTGGTGTCGAACAAGTCGAGGAGGTTGACGAGGATATTCCCGAGATCCGGGCCACGTATCGCAACAAGAGCACCACCCTCAAGACGGAGCGCCGGGTGCGGCACGCGGAGTGGACCTGGGATTTCGGCGACGGCGAGACCCACACCGACGCTGATGCGGCGAATCTCAGCGGCGAAATGGAGCACACTTTCGCGGGGGCGGGCGAGTACGAGGTAACCGCCCGGCCGACCGCAGGCGACGGACAGGTGTTGGCCGAGGAGCAGTGGACGGTGGCGGTGGCCGAGGGGGAGTGGGCCGAGGTTTTTCCTTATGACACGGCGGCGGAACTGGTCCCCGAGATCACTCTCAACGGTCCCGAATGCTGGGTGGTGGGCAGACCGGCCCGGTATAGCGTGGAGGTGCACCTGGAAGAGGTGCCGGAGCAGGTGGAGAACCTGCGCGCCGTGATCTACCCGGATGAGACGTTCGACGTGGTCTGGGAGCGACCGGGGATCTTCCAGGTCAGAGGCGCGGTGAACCTGCGTTACAGCTGGAGGAGAACCGACGGGTCGTCGCGCCATTTCTCAGTCATCTTCACCGAGGAGCGCCCGGTGGAGGTGCTGGCCACCAGCCTTACTGGACAGTGACGGAGACGGAGGGGCGAGGGTGCGGAGGATCCTGGGCAACCGCGCAGTCATGGAGTTGATCGCAGCTGTTAACGTGGCGGGTTTGGTCGGTGGACTTTTCTGGTACGCAGGACAGCTGGCGGCCACACCCCTTCCCCTGTGGCCGGTGGTGCCCGACTGTCCCCTGGCTGCCGGCTTTGCCGCCTGGGCCCTGATGCGGAGATTGAGAGGACGTCCCAGCCCGTTCTGGGACGCCCTGGCCTGGGGGTCCTCCATCAAATACGGGCTGTGGACAGTGGTCATCATCGGCCACTCCTGGCTGGCGGGCGTTGCGGTCACGGCCGCCAGTTCACTTCTCTTCTGGAGCCACGTGGGAATGTTCGTTCAGGGGCTGGTATACGGCGCCGGGCTGTGGCGGGTGCGGCTCCGCTACCTGGCGCTGCCGGCCGCCTGGTTCATCATCAATGACCTCGCCGATTATGTCCTCGGGGCTCATCCGTACCTGCCCCTACCCGACTACGTGTCGCTGGCGATGATCTTGGCCGGGCTCACCACCGCGCTCTCCCTGTGCGTTCTGTATCTGGCAACTCCCGAGGTGAGTGAGAGGCGTCAGAATCGGCGCCGGAGCCAACATTGAAAGAAGGGCCGGCTCCCTTTCGGGGGCAGATCCGGCCCTTGAAACGGGCAGAGGGGAATGAGGATTCGTCGCCACCCTCCCCGGATGCCTTCTATTCTCCGTTGGCCTCCCGGTACTTGAAGTACTCCAATGCCTGCTCCGGGAAGAGGGCGTAAGACAGGACATCCTCGGGCTTGCGGATGTACTCCTTGATGGCGTCGCGGGCCTTCTCCAGTCCGGGTTCCAGCAGCTCGGCCGGCCTGATCGTCAGCACTTCCTCATCGCCGATGATCTTTTTTCTCACCTCGTCGGAGATCTCTCCCGGAGGCCGCCCGTACAGGCCGCGGACGTAGTCGCGGATCTCCTTGGACTTCACCGCGTAGCGCTCACCGGTGGCCACGTTGAACACCGCCTGCGTTCCCACTATCTGGCTCATGGGCGTCACCAGCGGCGGGTAGCCCAGCTCCTCCCGGACGCGCGGCACCTCGTTGAGCACCTCGTCCCACTTGTCCAGCATTCCCTGGGCGTTCATCTGGGCCCTGAGGTTCGAGAGCATGCCCCCGGGCACCTGGTACACCAGGCACTGGGCGTCGACGTCGGCGGTGGTGAAGTAGTCGCCGTACTTCTCCCTGACCTTCTTGAAGTGGCGGTTTATGTCGGCCAGCTTCTCGAGATCGAGCCCGGTGTCATAGGGTGTTTCCTGCAGCACCGCAACCATGCTCTCGGTGGCGGGCTGGGCGGTGCCACCGGCGAAGGCGCTCAGACAGGTGTCGATGATGTCGGCTCCGGCCTCGATTGTCTTGAGATAGGACATTGCCGCCATGCCGGTGGTCATGTGGCTGTGAATGTGGATGGGAATGCTGACTGCCTTCTTCATCTCCTCGACCAGACGGTATCCGATGTAAGGGGTGAGGATTCCGGCCATGTCCTTGATGCAGAGGGTGTTCGCCCCCAACTTCTCGAGATGGATCGCGGTGCTCACGTAGTGTTCGATGTCGTGGACGGGACTGATGGTGTAGACGACGGCTGCCTGGACGTGTCCCCCCGCGGCCCGGGTGGCCCGGATGGCCGCCTCCATGTTGCGGACATCATTGAGGGCGTCGAAGATGCGGATGATGTTGACTCCGTTGTCCACCGTCGCCTTGACGAAGGCTTCCAGGACATCATCCGGATAGTGCTTGTATCCGAGGATGTTCTGACCCCGCAGCAGCATCATGAAGCCGGTGTCCTGAATGTGCTCGCGCAGACGCCGGATCCGGATCCAGGGACACTCCCTGAGATAGCGGAGGCAGCTGTCGAAGGTGGCGCCTCCCCACATCTCGAGGGCCCAGAACCCGATCTCCTCGATGTCTTTGGCCACCGGCAGCATGTCTTCGGTGCTCATGCGGGTCGCCATGCGCGACTGATGGGCATCGCGGTAAATGGTATCGGTTATCTTCACCTTGCGAGGACGGTTCATTACAACCTCCCTGTCAGAATCTCGTCAGGCCGAGTTGATGGTCACCAGCATCTGGCCGTTCTCCACGTTCTGTCCTTCGGATACCTCGATGCTGGCGATGGTGCCGTTCACCGGCGAGATGATCTCGTTCTCCAGCTTGAGGGCCTCGAGGGTGAGGACGGTCTCGCCTGCCGTCACCTTCGAGCCGACGCGGACCTTCACCGACTTGATGGTTCCGGACAGGGGCGCGGTTATCTCCGTGTCGCCCCGCCCCCCGGGGGACACCGCCGTCTCTGGTTCCGGCTCGGGTTCAGGTTCCGGCTCGGGCTCGGGTTCCGGCTCGGGCTCGGCCCGTGGGACCGGGCGGGGCGTGGGTCGCTGGGTGGATTCAGCCCGGGCCGGTGCGCGTCGCGGTGCCGGAGAGGCCTCTTCGGACGAATCCTCGATGATGACATCAAACTCTTCTCCATTGACGGTTACTTTCAAGCGCCTTTTCATCCTGCTATCTCCTCTCAACCTTCTGAATTCTCACCAACCTGGGAAGGTCGTCGATGTCGATGTGAGAGGCTACCGCGGCCATGACGGCGGCAATTACCTGTGGTCTGCTTCCTCTTTCAACTCGCGTTATGGATATCTGTTCCGGGATGAAGCCCAGGGTGTCCACCACGGCTGCGGTTATGACTGCCGGCATCACGCGGCCGACCGCCGGTGCAACGGGTTCACGGGGTGTGACAGCGGGGACGGAAACGGGTTCAGGGGCCGGGGCGGCGACCTCAGCGGGCTTCTCCTTCTGCGGCGGTGTCGCTTCGGGTCTGCGGAAGGCCAGGTTGAGCAGCTCGAGAACCAACCACAGTGCGCCCAGCACCAGAAACACCACGCTGAGGCCGGTAACTGTGACTTCCAGGCTGTCTATGTTTTGGGCTGCCAGTAAGGTTACCATTATGTCTGTCGAGACGACAGTCCCACCTCCTTCACTGTGGGGCTTGCAACGGTAGCTCACCCATATACTCATATACTAAAGAATCGCATCGTGACAGCCAACCCCCAGCGGGATTGTTCCGCCAGCGCGGGAGGAGTTGAGGGCGCAGACAAGGAATTCTCCTGGTGACGACCATTTCAGGCGGTCAATCCTGGACTGGAGGCGAAGACATGGTGAAAGCCCGACATCACTGTCCCGACAGGATCCTGGTCAACGGTCCCATCTACACCGCTGACAAGTGCGGCAGAAGGTTCACGGGGATGGCAATGGGCGGTGGGAGGATAACCGCCCTGGGCAGCAGCGACGAGATCGGCGCCCTGGCCGGTGAGGATACCGAGGTGGTGAACCTGGAGGGCCGCTCGGCGATTCCGGGGATTGTCGATTCCCACAATCACCTCCCCACCGCCGGCGCCATGATGAGCGACGGAGTGCTCCTGTTTGATGCCGGAAGCATCGCCGAGCTGCAGCAGATCGTCGCCCGGAAGGCTCAGGAGACGGCCCCGGGCGAATGGATACAGGGAGCCGGGTGGATTGAGAATCAGTTCGAGGAATGGCGCATGCCGGCGCGCTGGGATCTGGACGAGGCGGCGCCGGACAACCCGGTGATTCTCAACCGGCTGTTCGGCATGAGCGTGGTGAACTCGAGGGCATTGGAGCTGGCGGGAATCACCGACGACGGTCCCGATCCCGACCGGGGAACGGCGGACCGCGACGACCGGGGTCGCCTCACCGGGGTGCTCAGGTCCGGGGCGCAGTACGCGGTGCGAGAGGTGATGCCAAAGGTGAGTGAGCGCGAGAGGGTGAGGCGGTACGAGCGCTACATTCGGACGGCCGCCCGCGAGTACACGCGCTACGGCATAACCACTCTCCTCGATCCGGGAGTTCCCCCGCTGGTGATGCGGGCCTATCAGAATGTGCGCGAGAGGGGCGAGATGCCGCTCAGGATCAACATGATGCCGGTCTGGTACGGCCTGCGGGCGAGCGAGGACCAGGATCTCGAGGGCCGTTTGGACCACATCGGGGTGCACACCAACTTCGGAGACGAGTGGCTCCGCCTGGGAGCACTGAAGATGGCCATCGACGGTGGACTCGGCAGCATGACCGCCCTCATGCACGAGCCCTTTCTCGACGGCACAAGAAGCGAGATCCCCCTGCGGTTGGATCCGGACAACCTGGAGAAGTGGTTCGGGGAGGGGCACTCGGCGGGCTGGTCCATCGGCATACACTGCTGCGGGGATCGGGCCCAGGACATGGCCTGCTCCGCCTTTGACGCCGTCATGCGGCGAGAACCGCGCGGGGACGTCCGGCACAACATAATCCACGGGTACTTTGCCACTGCGGACGCCCTGGACATCATGGAGAGGCACGGGATCGCAGTCTCCACACAGCCCGGCTTCATGTGGGTGGAGGGTGACCTGTATTTCTCGGCCGTCTCGAAGGAGAAGCTGGAGGAATTCGAGCCGCTGAGGACTTACACGGAGCGGGGAATCGTGGTCGCCTGCAATTCAGACATGACCTCGGCTCACTACAACCCCTTCTGGGGGATTCACAGCGCGGTGACGCGGAAGACCTCGCGGGGCGCCACCCTGGGCGATAGGGAGAAGGTGGACCGGTTTGAGGCACTGCGCATGTTCACCTACAACGGTGCCTACCTGACCTTCTGGGAGGACCTGACCGGATCCTTGGAGGTGGGCAAGGCGGCGGACGTGGCAGTCCTGGACCGGGACTACGGCTCGGTGGGCGACGACGAGCTGCGGGACCTGCGGGTGGACATGACGATCATCGACGGCGAGTGCGTCTTCGATCGACGCCCCGCGGGGCCCGGCCAGTTGCCGGGCGGCCGTTGACTGGCTGTCCCGCAAACCCAGGGCCGGTTGATTGCAGAGCCGGTCCGGGAAGGGTATGATTGGCACTGAGGGCAATGCCCCTGACCGGACCCGGATGTGTGATAATGCGTCAGCGACATCCCCTTTCCGGCGCGGAGCGACGAGGGGAAGCGAGAGGTGATGCAGATAGTGATGGAAGTGAAGGGAGGACAGCCCGCGTAGCTTCGGGCTTTTCCAATCCATGAAACTGTATGAGTACATGGCCAAAGAGGTGTTTGCACGCTACGGCATACCCGTTCCCGAGGGGCGGGTGGTCTGGGACGCGGACGAGGCGGCGGAGGTGGCCCGGGAGTTGGACGGCCCCGTCGCGGTCAAGGTGCAGATTCTCGCCGGGGGACGAGGCAAGGCGGGGGGCATCCAGTTCGCCGACGATCCCGCGGGAGCCCGCCAGGTTGCCTCGGACCTGTTCGGTTCCGAGATCCGCGGGTACACCGTCGACCGGCTTCTGGTGGAGCGGCAGCTGGACATCGACGGGGAGCTGTACCTGGGAGTCACCGTCGATCCCGGGAACCGCTGCCCGCTGATCATCGCCTCCTCCCGCGGGGGAGTGAGCATCGAGGAGGTTCCGGACAAGGACATAGTGCGGCGAGAGGTCTCCGTCGAGTGGGGGCTCTTCCCCTACCAGGCCCGCGCCATCGCGGAACAGATGGGTCTGTCCGGCGCGCCCGCGCGTCAGTTTGTCAAAGTGGCCCTGGCGCTGTACCGGCTGTTCCGGGAGCAGGACGCGGAGCTGACGGAGATAAACCCGCTGGTGCTCAGCGGCGGTGAGATGATCGCGGCAGACGCCCGCCTCAACATCGATGAGGACAGCAGCTTCAGGCACGATTACCCCGATACCGAAATCCGTTCCGATACCGAGCAGAAAGTCGTCGCCCTCGGACTCTCCTACGTGCAGCTGGACGGCGACGTGGCAGTCATGGCCAACGGCGCGGGAGAGACCATGGCCACCATGGACATCCTCGGGCACTACGGTTCCAGCGCCATGAACTTTCTGGATGCCGGCGGGGGGGCCGGGGTGGAGCCCATGACGGACGCCCTGCGGATACTGGCCGCCACGCACCCGAAGGTGCTGCTGGTGAACATCTTCGGCGGGATCACCCGCTGCGACGATGTGGCCCGGGCGGTGATCAAGGTCAAGGAGGAGGGGCGCCTGCAGGATCCCCTCGTCGTCCGCCTGTCCGGCACCAATGACGAGCAGGGACTGTCCATGCTGGAGGAGGCGGGAATCACTGCCTTCCGCAACCTGGAGGAGGCGGCCCGGGTGGCCGCCCGGACGGCAGGTACTCGGGGGGAGGAGGGTACCGATGGCGATTCTGATTGATGACAAGACCAAGGTCCTGGTGCAGGGAATAACCGGGCACCAGGGCACATTTCACACGGAACTGATGGTCAAGTACGGCACGCGGGTGGTGGCGGGAACATCCCCGGGCAAGGGGGGACAGGAGGTCTCCGGCGTCCCCGTGTACAACACCGTGGACCAGGCGGTTCAGAGTCACGGCCCCAACGCCTCGGTGCTGTTCATTCCCGCTCCCTTTGTCAAGGACGCGGCCTTCGAGGCCATCGCGGCCGGGGTGGAGCTGGTGGTGATCATCACCGAGGGCGTGCCGCTGCACGACGCCATGGAGGTGATGGCTTTTGCCGAGCAGGGGGGTGTCCGGGTGGTCGGTCCCAACACCTTCGGCGTGATCACCCCGGGGCGCTGCAAGATCGGCATCATGCCCGGTCACGCCTTCGCCCGCGGGCACATAGGATTGGTGTCGCGGAGCGGCACCCTCAGCTACGAGATCGCCGAGTCCCTGTCCTCGGCCGGCCTGGGCATCAGCACCGCCATCGGCATGGGCGGCGACCGCGTGGTCGGTCTGAACTTCGTGGACGTCCTGAAGGGCTTCGAGCACGACGAGGAGACGCAGGCCGCGGTCCTGGTCGGCGAGATCGGGGGAGTGGCCGAGGAAGAGGCGGCCGAGTTCATCAAGACTATGCAGACCCCGGTGGCCGCGTACCTGGCCGGCAGAAGCGCGCCTCCCGGTCGGCGAATGGGTCATGCCGGGGCCATCGTCCAGGGCGACCGGGGCAACTACGCCAGCAAGAAGCGGGCCCTGGAAGAGGGCGGCGCCCTGGTGGCGGACCTGCCCTGGGAAGTGTCGGGACTGGTCAGGAAGATGACCGGGGCGGAATGAGGACATCATCCATCCGACCGGATGAAAGTGCCCGGGACCCCGGCGAGGGCGTCCCGGGCACTCCTCGAAGGGATGAGGTTGAGAGGTGATCACCATGACGGGTCCCCTCGCGGGAATCCGGGTGCTGGATCTATCCAGGGTCCTGGCCGGGCCCTTCTGCAGCATGATGCTGGCCGATCTGGGAGCGGACGTGATCAAGCTGGAGCGACCCGACGGTGGGGACGACACCCGCAGCTGGGGACCTCCGTGGGTGGGAGAACAGAGTCACTACTTCCTCAGCGTGAACCGCAACAAGCGCAGCCTGGCCGTCAATCTCAAGGAGGAGGACGGACGACAGATCAGCCGGGAACTGGTCGGGGAATGCGACGTGCTGCTGGAGAACTTCCGTCCCGGCACCGCCGCCCGGCTGGGGATGGGCTACGAGGACCTGAAGACGGTGAACCCGGGGCTGGTGTACTGCTCCATATCCGGCTTCGGACAGGACGGCCCCTACCGCGAGCGGGCGGCCTACGACGCCATCCTGCAGGGGATGGGAGGCCTGATGGGGATCACCGGCCCCGAGGGTTCCGAGCCGATCCGGGTCGGCGTGGCCGTCGCCGACATAGGAGCGGGCATGGAGGCGGCATTCGCCATATCCACCGCCCTGTTCGAGCGCGAGAGGTCGGGTGAGGGCCAGTACATCGACGTGAGCATGATGGACGTCCAGGTGTCGTGGATGACCTACATGGCCCACTACTTCTTCGCGGGCGGGCAGCTGCCTCCCCGGACTGCCTCGGCTCACCCCAGCATCGTCCCCTACCAGTCCTTTCCCACCTCCGACGGCTGGATCAACGTGACAGTGGGCAACGACTCGCTGTGGCGGCGATTTGCCCCCCTGGTGGGAATCGACCCCGACGACCCGGCGTATGCGACGGGTTCTGACCGGCTGGAGAACCGCGAGCCCCTGGTGGAGCGGATCGCCCGGGTTATGAAGACCAGGGGGCGGGACGAGTGGCTCGAGCTGCTGCGGGAGCGCGGGGTGCCGGCGGGACCGGTGTACAGCCTGGAGGACGTGCTGGAGGACCCGCAGGTGCACAGCCGGCAGATGGTGCGGTCGGTCGAGCACCCGGAGGAGGGAAAGATTCAGATACTGGGCATTCCCGTCAGCTTCTCCCGCACTCCCGGGGACATCAGGAGCGCGCCTCCCCTCCTGGGGGAGCACACCGGCCAGATCCTGGAGGACCTCGGCTACGACCGGGACCGCATCCGGGATCTCGCCGACCGGGGTATCGTGACCCTGCCCGGCGGCGGACAATGATTTGGTGAAAGGAAGATCATCGTGACACACTTGAGTCATCTGGAGTGCCCCCGGTGCGGGGAGGAGTACGATCCCGGCCAGCTGCAGAACCTGTGTGCGTGCGGTTCCCCCCTGCTGGTTCGCTACGACCTGGATTCGATCGGGCGGAGCGTCGACCGGGAGGAGCTGGAGTCGGGACGGGGGGACATGTGGCGCTTCCGTGAGTTTCTCCCGGTGCCGGAAGAGGAGATCGTCAGCCTGGGAGAGGGCATGACGCCCATCTTTCCCCTTCCCGGGGCCGGATCCGCCATCGGGGCGTCAGCGCTGTCGCTGAAGGACGAGGGCTTCAATCCCACGGGCACCTTCAAGGCCCGCGGTGCCTCCTGCGGGGTGTCCATGGCCCGGCATCTGGGCGTCACCACCGTCGCCATGCCCACCGCCGGCAATGCCGGGGGGGCCTGGTCGGCGTATGCGGCCCGGGCGGGGATGGACTGCGTGGTGGCCATGCCCCAGGATGCGCCCCTGCTGGCGCAGCAGGAGTGTTCCCTCTTCGGCGCCGCCACCTACCTGGTGCGGGGACTGATATCCGACGCCGGGGCCATAATCGGGCGGGCCTGCAGGCGCTACGGGTGGTTTGACGTCTCTACCCTGAAGGAGCCCTACCGCATCGAGGGCAAGAAGACCATGGGGCTGGAGCTGGCCCAGCAGCTGGGCTGGAGGGTTCCCGACGCGGTGGTCTATCCCGCCGGCGGGGGCGTGGGGCTGATCGGGATCTGGAAGGCCCTGGAGGAGTTGGAGGCCATCGGCTGGATCGGCCCGGAGCGTCCCCGGATGATAGCCGTGCAGTCCGAGGGCTGTGCCCCGCTGGTGCGCGCCTTCGAGGAGGGGCGTCGCGACTCGGATTTCTGGGAGGGGGCCGAGACCCTGGCCGGCGGCATCCGGGTTCCGAAGGCGCTGGGCGACTTCCTGGTGCTGGATGCCCTGTATGCGAGCGGCGGGCGGGCCGCCGCCGTCTCCGACGAGCAGATCCTGGAGGCGATGCGCCTGGTGGCCGGAACCGAGGGGCTGTTCATGTGCCCCGAGGGTGCGGCGTGCGTGGCGGCGGTCTCTGACTTGATCGACGACGGCTTCCTGGATTCATCCGACGAGATCCTGATCATCAACACCGGGACCGGGCTGAAGTACTCCGAGGTGGTTGATGTGGACCTTCCCACCCTGGATGTGGACGAGGATATAGTGGTGGATGGG
>JAWOBW010000101.1:0-9082 GCA_046484105.1 Bacillota bacterium | reverse complement strand
GAGTTGAATTTCTGCGGGAGCACATACCGACAGATGCCAGGGTCCACTACGCCGTAACCGACGGCGGCCAACAGCCGAACGTGGTGCCGGCAACCGCAAAGGTATGGTACCTGGTTCGCGCACCCGAACGTCAACAGCTGGACGACGTATATGAAAGAGTGCTGCAGTGCGCTGCCGGCGCGGCACAGATGACGGATACCAGCTACGAAATCCAGCTTCTCAAGGCGATATGGAACATTCTGCCGAACCACAGCCTGGAGAATGCCCTGTGGCAGTCCATGCAGGCGGTGGGCCCGCCGCAGTTCTCCCCGGAGGAGAGGGAATTTGCCGAGGAGATTGCCGGCACCTTTCCACCGGGCAACCGCGAGGCCTCTATCAGGAAGGACGGCGTGCCCGAGAGCGAGCGCGAGAAACTGAGGAAGCAGATACTCAATGATACGCTCATCCCTCCCGTGGAGGGCGACGTGATGATGGGATCGACAGATGTCGGCGATGTGAGCTGGTGCTGTCCGACCGCGCAGATCCGCGTGGCCTGCAACGCGATTGGAACGCCCGGGCACTCGTGGCAGTACGCGGCCCAGGCGGGCATGGCCATCGGCCATCGCGGGATGATTCAGGCGGGCAAGATGCTGGCGGAGGCGGCCTTTCGCCTCATTACGGAACCGGAAACCCTTAGGGAGGCACGACAGGAGTTCGACCGGGCCACGGCCGGGCGACCCTACCGGTCCGCCATGCCCCCGGACCATCAACCGGCCTTCGACCAGTTCGCCGAGGAATGAGACCGCTGGAGGTGCGGGGCCGATCCCCGCACCTCCAGCCGCGCGTCAGTCGATGAAAACGACCAGATGGAGCCGACGACGAGAGACTCATCTCTACTGATCGGCGGGCAAAACCCTCAATTGCCCTGGGTCCCTTCCCCTCCGCAGTCGACTATCCGTCACGTCGAAAGCGGCGAAAGAACTCCAGGGCCGCCGCCACGTGCATCTGCACCCCGACCGGCAGACTGTCCTCGTCAATGTCAAACCTGGGGTGATGGTGGGGATAGTCGGTCCCCCGGTCCCGGTTTCCACTGCCGACGAAGTAGAAGGCCGACGGCACCCGCAGGGCGAACTCGGAGAAATCCTCTCCGACCATGGTCCGCATCTCGTCAGTTACGTTCTCCGCGCCGACTACCCCCCTCGCAGCCCCGAACACCAGTTCAGCCATCGCTTGATCGTTGACGAGAATGCGGTTCCCGACGCGAAACCGGAGATCGCATGTCGTCCCGTGAGCCCGGCAGATGCCGCGAACCACCCTCTCGAAGCTCTCCTCCGCGGCCTCTCCACCGGGATGCAAGAAGCGGATGGAGCCCTCCATCTCCACCCTCTCCGGAATAATGGTGGGGGATGTTCCTCCCTCGATTCGGCCGAACATGATCACCAGGGGATGGGCAGGATCGGTCTCCCGAGTCTGGATGGACTGAACCGAGCCGACAATCTCGGCGGCCGCCGCTATCGGGTCCACGGACTGATGGGGGAAGCCGGCGTGTCCACCCTTTCCCCGCACGGTCAAGGAGAAGTAGTGGCTGGCGGCCATAACCGGCCCCGGCCCGATCGCAATCTTCCCCGTCTCCAATGGAGACCACAGGTGCAGGCCCAGGGCAGCATCAACGACGGGATCCAGCAGCACCCCCTCATCGATCATGTGCCCGGCGCCGGCATCCTCCTCGTTTGGCTGAAAGACGAACTTGATGTTGCCCCTGATCCGGTCGCGGTACTCACTCAGGATCCTCGCCGCCACCAGCAACATCGCGGTGTGACCGTCGTGACCGCAGGCATGCATCTTCCCCTCATAGATTGAACGATACGGAACGCGGCTTTTCTCCTGCAGCGGCAGTCCATCCATATCGGCCCTCAACAGGAGAGTGGGACCCTCATCGCCCCCGCCCAGGAGGCCGACGACACCCGTCCCGGCGACAATCTCCACATCCGCGCCGACACTCTCCAGGTATTCTGCCACCACGGCCGAGGTGCGGTGCTCCTCGAAACCCAGCTCCGGATGTCTGTGAAGATCCCTTCTGATCTCGATCAACTCGTCCCGGTGGGCCGCCACCTCCCCTTTCAGGTCCATGTACTCTCACCTCTCCGTCTGATGGTCGCGCGCCGGACACCTCGCCCGCACGCCGAAACACCGTTCAGTAGGTCGGCGAACGGGCGCAGCCCCGCCTGTAACCAGTACCCACTGCAGACTGTTTCTGTCCTAACCTTCCATACTCCTACCATCCTGCCAGGGATCCCGGATGCACCGGCAGAACCCGCTGCATGCAGAGGCTGTGTTGTGATGACGCGGTCCACCCAGGCTTCGTACCTGGTGCACGGCGTCTGCATCTGTTAGCATAATCTGTGAAATATGTGATCACCCGGGCCGGCTGAGGCGGATGAGACCCAACTTCTCAGCCATCACCTCCCCGTGAATGCGGCATCCGGACAGGGAATTGGCTGTCGCCGGCGAACGATCATAGTGCTACTAACAGTGAAAAGAGGAATCACAAATGAGCAGCGAGGACTGGTACGACCGGTTGAGGGTTGACAGAATCATCAACGGAGTGGGCACCTCCACCCACGTCGGCGGGAGCCTGATGCCCGATGAGGTTCTCCGGGCCATGGAGCAGGCGGCTCGAGACTTCGTCGACCTCAGACAGCTCCAGCAGCGGGCGGGAGAGCACATCGCCCGACTCACCGGCAATGAGGCCTGCTACATCTGTGCCGGGAGCTCCTCCGGGCTGTTCCTGGCAGCTGCCGCCTGCATGACCGGGAATGACCCGGGCAGGATACGCAGACTCCCGGACACGACCGGAATGCCGAACGAGTTCTTGGTTCACCGGACGCACATGAACCCCTACGACCGCATCATTCCCGTCGCCGGCGCTCGCCTGGTGGAGTTCGGCTACGCCAGGTACACCAAACCCTGGCAGATGGAGGAGGCCATCACGGAAAACACCGCCGGCGTCTTCTACTTCTTCTACCGAGGAGGCTGGCGTCACGAGCATTCCGCCCTGACCCTACAGGAGACCATCGACATCGCCCACTCCCACGACCTCAGGGTGATCGTGGACGCGGCCGGTCAACTGCCGCCCCCGGAAAACCTCCGCAGGTTCACCGCCATGGGTGCCGACCTGGTCGTCTTCTCCGGCGGCAAGGGACTGAGGGGACCGCAGAGCAGTGGGCTGCTTTTCGGCCCGAGGGATCTCATCCAGGCCTGCCAGCTGATGGGTCCCCCCAATCACAACATCGGTCGGTCCATGAAGGTTCCCAAGGAGGAGATCGTGGGACTGGTCGCCGCCGTCGAACGGTATCTCTCCCTCGATCACCAGAGGGAAATCGAGAATTATGAGAAGGTCGTGGCTCGCCTGGTCGAGGCCATCTCCGGAATCAGTGGGCTGCAGGCCAGCCGGAGAATGCCGGGAGACTCGGGCGAACCCTATCCCTTCTGCGAGGTCCGCTTCCCCGGTGAAAACGCAACCGCCCGTCGGGACTGGATGGTCGAGAATCTACTCAACTGGGACCCTCCCATCTACGTCAGTAGCATACTGCCCGACTGCGTCTCCATAAACGCCCTGTGCCTGGGGGAGGGCCAGGAAGAAACAATCATCGAGGCAATCTCCGACCTCAGCAGGCAGATGCCCGCAGACCCGGCCGAGAATGCGGGAGCCTGAACGCCGGTGCGCCGCCAGCGTCGGGCTGAACTGGCATTCCCCTGCAGGATGGTACGGCCGCGTCGGCCTCTCATCCACCCGGATGAGAGGTGAATGGTCACCCCTGATGAGAGGGCAGGAAGACGGCAGCAGTGAGGCGAATCCAGACCTGAGGGGATGTGATGCCAGGGTGATCAGAGAAGAGACGGTCACGAAGATCGAGATCAACCTGGACAGCCTGGTGCACAATTACCGCCAAGTCAGGGAGCATGTTGCCCCGGCAGAGGTGGTCGCAGTGGTCAAGAGCGAGGCCTACGGACACGGGGCGGTTCCGGTGGCGCGCGCCCTGCAGGATGAGGGGTGCAGAAGATTCGCGGTCGCCCTGGTGGACGAGGGAATCCAGCTGCGGCGAGGAGGTATACGGGGCGACATCCTGATCATGGGCGCCACTTTAGCCAACCAGTTTCGCACCATGGCCGGGTTTCGCCTCACTCCCGTCCTGGCGGATCTGGAGCGCGTTCGGGCGTGGGCACAGCTGGCGGGCGAGCGCCGGGAACGTCTTCCCTACCACATCAAGGTCGATGTGGGGCTGGGCAGAATGGGACTCATGCCCGAACGGGGCGAGGAGGCCGCCCGGATCGCACGGCGCCTGGACAGGCAGATCGAACTCATCGGCATCGGCTCTCACCTGAGCTACCCCAGCGGCCCTGAAGAACTCAACTGGTCGGAATACCGGCGATTCACCTCCTTCTGCGCGCCCTTCGATTCCTTCGCCGGGCTCAGGCGTCACCTGGCGGCGTCCCAGGCAGCTGCACGCTTCAGGCAGATGCACCTGGAACTTGTGCGCATCGGCGGTCTGCTGTATGGCATCAATCACATAACCCCCTCCCCTCTCGACCTGCGCCCGGTGATGTCCTTCTCGACGAGGGTTGCCCAGGTCAAAACCCTGCCGCCGGGCTGGCACATAGGATACAACGGGCAGCACCCGGTCACAGAACCCACCCGCGTGGCCCTTCTGCCCCTGGGCTGGACGGACGGACTGACCAGCCATCACATAGGTTCGACCGGACTGCTCTTGCGGGGAAGGTCCTGTCCCCTGGTGGGCACGTGTACCGATTTCTCCATGCTGGACGTCTCCGGCGTGCCGGACACAGAGGTGGGTGATGAGGTGGTGCTAATCGGCAGCCAGGGGGATCTGACCCTCACCGCCATCGATCTGGGGCGGGGCGCCGGCATCAGCACCGGCCAGCTGCTGGGCAAGATCTCCCTGCGGGTGCCGCGGCTCTACGTCTCGGAGGGTCGCAACCGGGGGGAGCTGTCCATACTGGATCGCGACTGGTGCAGTCAGGGTCAAGAATAACGGCGGGTCATCTCCCCGCCGACGCCCGGGTCATCAGCCTCCGCCCCGGATGACTTCGTATGCGTGTATTTCCGGCACGGTGAGATACAGGCCGTACGGGTAATTGAAAGTCCTCCTGACCACCCGGTACCGGTGCTCGCCCCAGACCACACCGACAAACTCGATCACATCACCGGCGGACAGCTGCAGGTCGCGGGCGGCTTCTCCCTTGAGAACCAGGTAGGCGACGTCGCTCCAGGTGCCGTTCTCTCTCGTCAGATGTGCACGAAAGCTGTCCTCAGACACAGTCTCCTCCACCTCCGCCCGGCCCGCCAGCGGTTGCCCCCGATACTTGTCGATGTCCTCCAGCAGCTGCTCGTACGGTATGTCCAGCGCCTGCCGGCGCATCTCAGCCACCGACATCTGGACTACTGGAGGCTCCTCCGCATCGCGGGCGGTGAAGACCAGGCATATGATCGAGGCGACGAGCAGGAGCAAAACCCCCTTCTGACGGTGCAGGTTGCGCAGGTTCTGCATGATGCCGCCGTGTGTCAGTGCAATAACGACAATCACCAGGCCCGTCCAGCCGAGCAGCATCAGCATAAGCATCAGCAGATCCCTCCTTCCCTCACCAGTAGTGGGATCGATTCCCTCAATCTGAAACGAAGTCACATATTGATATTGCATGCGGAAACCTGCGGGACTATAATAGTGACAAATCACCAATACAGTTAACAATCTTCGGGGTCGGGTGAATCAATTCCTTGATGATTCCCAACCGGTGGTGAAGCACGGCAAGTGCCAGCCCACGAGCTGCGTCAGCAGTTGAACTGGTGAAATTCCAGTGCCGACGGTATAGTCCGGACGGAAGAAGATTGGGCTTAGCCATGATACCCCAGATTGTTATCTGGGGCTTTATTTTTGGCCCCTAGTAACGGGAGGGAAGACTGTGAAAACTTCTACCAGGAAGATGGTGGCCATCGCATTTTTCTCCGCACTGGCTCTAGTACTGATGTGGTTTCCCAAGTTCCCACTGCTTCCGGCCGCACCGTGGATGAGCTATGACTTCAGCGACGTGCCCGTACTCATCGGAACCTTCTCACTGGGACCCGCAGCTGGTTTCCTCATCGTCACAATCAAGAACATCCTCTACTTCATCACCCGCAGCCGCAGCGGGCTGATCGGCAGCTACATGAACTGGGCGACTACGGTCGTGTTCGCCATGACGGCCGGCCTCATCTACCACTACATCAGGCGAAGCCGTTGGGGAGCGCTGTTCGGCATGGCGGTGGGAACAGTCCTGTTCAGCATAGTGGCGGTGGTCAACAACATCTACATCGCCCTGCCGGCCTGGGGCATTCCCACCGAGCAGATAGCACCGCTGGTCACCTCGACAGTGATACCCTTCAACCTGCTCCGCGGGCTGATCAGCACCCTCATGACCATGCTGTTGTATCGCCGAAGTGCCGACCTGATCCGGACCCAGCTCCGTCTCTGAACCTGACCGCGGGTGGGGGATTTCCTCTCCCCCACCCCCTCATTGTTCACCCATGAACACGCGCGCGCATCATCCGGGTCGAGTCATCCCGAGCGTGCCCCGGCCGCCGTCAGCCCTCTATGACCGGCAAGATGACGTTCGACGGATGACGGCGACAGTGATGGATGGTGTTTCTGGCGATCTCCACCCGGTGGTGCCGCCCGACCGGTTCTCCCGAGTTGGGATTGAGGTCGAATCGCGGCCAGTTGCTGCTGGATACGTCCACCCGAATGCTGTGACCCGGGGCGAAATACAGCGAGGTGGGAGGCAGCTCCACCCTGACCTCGACCACCTCTCCCGGGGTCATCATCTCGGGCTGCTCCGGCGAACGCCGGTAACGGGCCCTCCTGATCCCGTCGGTGACATTCAGAGCCACCCCGTCCGGGAAATCCTCGTTCGGCGGATACACGTCCACCAGTTTCACGGTGAAGTCGGTGTCCGGGGCACTGGATGAAACGTACAGCACCGCCTCCACCGGCCCGGTCACCTCTATTCCCTCTTTCAACGGCGGAGTGGCAAAGACGCACACATCTGCCCGGCTGGACAGGGGCAGGTCGTCGCCGTGACCCAGGTGGGGCCTGGCCCGCTGGTCGAAGGCACCCGCCTCCATCCTCAGCTCGAAGATGGATGACAGGGGGCCGCCCACCGTGGGCACCGGGTCGAGGGGATTGTATCGGTACGTCGTGCTTCCCTCGTCATCCGCGGGGGGCAGGGGGTTGAGATCGCCGCCCCGGCGCAGGTAGAGGGGGCGGTAATCAGTCCGCGCCAGGGGCCATTCCTCCTCATCGCGCCAGTACCCGCCCACGTCCACGGCCACGCCGGCCTCGCTCCGCACCTGTCTCCCGCTTCCTCCCCCCATGACGAATATGCTCACCGGGGGACGGCCGTTCATACCTGCATCCATGCCCCTGAGGGTCTGGTCAAACCACGCCAGGCGCAGCTCATTCCACTCTATGGCAGCCTCGGCGCCAAAATGCGCCTCACCGCTGCTGGGTTCCTCCAGGGTGCGCCCACCGTGGGTCCAGGGACCCATGATCAGCCGCACGGGGCTGGATTGTCGCCTCCTCAGTTCGCCATAGGCCCGGGATATCACGTGGGAGTGGGAGTCATACCAGCCGCTGGCCAGGTAGCGAGGGACATCCGGCATCTGGTCCCAGCTGTCCTCGACCCAGGGACCGGGGCGCCTCCACCAGTCGTCCAGATCACCCCGCGTGCTGATCTGGATCACGTGATCCTCGTATTCGGGCAGATGCCTTAGGGGGGTCTGTCCCCGGCGGATCGGGGATCGAGCCAGCCACTTCTGCACCTGGCCATTCGCCCTCTCCAGCACCTGTCGCAGCCGTCGGTCCCGGAAAGCCCGGGGGCTGCGGGTTGCCTGCTCAAAGATCCAGGACACCATGCTCTGTCTCAGGGCGCCACCCTGGCGGATCCTACCGTCATAATTGTTGGAGAATCCCTGGTTCATGAACTGGGATGCCAGGTGGGGAGGATTACTCATGGCCAGGCCCGCCTGATTCATGGAGCTGTACGAGGTGCCCATGGTCCCTATTCTGCCGTCGCACCAGGGTTGCTCACCTATCCAGACACAGGTGTCGTGACCGTCGGGGACATCAACGGGACCGAAGGGATCCAGTTCCCCCTCGGAGTCGTAGCGCCCGCGCACGTCCTGGGCCACCACCACGTATCCGCGCCGGGCGAAGAAGCGGCAATCCGACGCCAGTCGTGCCCCCGTACGATCATAGGGAGTACGCTCGAGGATAACCGGGTGCCTGCCGGGCAGGGGCTCTCCTCCGCGGGCGGGAAAGTAGAGGTCACAGGCCAGCCTCACCCCATCCCGCATGGGAATCATGATGAAGCTCTCCTTCAGTATCTCGAAGTACCTCACCGGGGCTCACTCCTTCCAATCACTCATCAATATCAGTGCTTCCGCCTCCGCAGGGCGAAAACCTGCAAGCTCAACCTCATTGCCCCGACCACTCCGGGCCGTCCTGCACCGGGCGGTCTGCACCGGGCGGCACACCTCTCACGGGCCGCTGGCCAGGAGAATAATGGGCCCGCCGCGACCTCCCCGCAGGAGCCAGCGCCCCCAGGGAGAAGTCCCTCATGACAGACACCCCGGAAAGGATGAGGCCAGTGGCGAATATCGAGAGGCCGAGGCTCAGTGAACCGGCCGAGGTGACGTCGCTCAGGGAAGAGCTGGACGCGGAAATTGACGAGCTGATGCCCGAACTCATCGAGCTCAATGACTGGATGTATCATAACCCGGAGCCGGGTTTCGTGGAATTCCGGGCGGCCGAGAGACTGACCAACGCGTTGAAGGCACAGGGATTCGAGGTGCAGATGGGAGTCGAGGGTCGGGAGGAAGCCTGGCCGGAGTTCGACCGACTCAAATACGCGGCCGGGTTGCCGCGGGATTACGACGGTCCCCCGGGACTCCCCACCGCCTTCAGGGGGCGTTATCGGGGCGAGGAGGCGTCACCGGTGATTGCCATCGTGGTGGAATACGACGCCCTCCGGGGCGACCCTCCCTTTC
>JAWOBW010000030.1:0-4586 GCA_046484105.1 Bacillota bacterium | reverse complement strand
GCGTTCCCCGCGCACGTCAAGTATTCACCGCCCCCCGATACCAGTGTGGACACCGTAATATTGAACGGGTGTGAATGCGAACCCTTTCTCACCTGTGATCACCGGGTGATGCTGGAGGAGACCGAGTACATCGTCTCGGGTCTTGAGGCCATCATGAAGGCCTGCGAGGCTGAACGTGGTGTCATCGGTGTGGAGGACAACAAACCCGACGCCTATGAGGCACTGCGACGCGCCGTCGGCGACAGGCCGTATGAGGTCGTGAGCCTGAAGACCAAGTACCCGGAGGGAGCGGAGAAACAGCTCATCGACGCGATCACCGGCCGCGAGGTGCCGCCGGGAGGGCTTCCTCTCAACATAGGGGTGGTGGTCAGCAATGTATCGACGGCCGTGGCTGTCGCCAGGGCTTTGAAGAGTGGCATTCCCCTCATTGAACGGGTAGTGACGGTCAGCGGTGATGTGATTGCCGAGCCGAAGAATCTCAGGGTCCGGCTGGGAACTCCCTACGAGGTCTTGCTGGAAGCGTGCGGCGGCTTCACCGAGCCTCCGGCGCGGCTCATATCGGGCGGCCCGATGATGGGCCTGGCGGTGTATGATCTGGATATCCCGGTGACCAAGGGAACATCGGGATTGGTGGCGCTCAGTGATGGGGTGTCTCCCATCCTGGAGGAGGGGCCCTGCATTCGGTGCGGGCGATGTGTCGAGGCGTGTCCGTCGTTTCTTATGCCCCTTTATCTCGCCACCTATCCGGACGAATCCGCACTGGAGTACCGGCCGCTGGACTGCATAGAATGCGGCTGCTGCACCTACGTCTGTCCCGGCAACCGGCATTTGTTGCAGAGGATCAGACTGGCCAAGGCCGAGGCCACCGCGAGGCAGCGGGCGCAGTCCTGATCCCGGGGAGATTGGAGGAGTGACCGTGAGCATCAAGGATGAACTTGAAACGTCGGCATTGACTTTGGCCTCATCACCTCATCTGCATTGTGGCGTCACAATTCGCTCCATCATGTACGACGTGATCATTGCCCTTCTGCCGGCGGTGGCCGCCGGGGTATATTTTTTTGGCACCGACGCAGTCCTCGTCATAGCGAGCTCGCTGGTGGGTGCTGTGGGGGCGGAGACCCTGATCGCCCGGCTGCGGGGCATGGAGAACACGCTCCGCGACGGGAGCGCGATGGTCACCGGCCTGCTGCTGGGCCTGTGCCTTCCTCCCGGCGTTCCGCTGTGGTTGCCTCTGCTCGGAGGGGCCTTCGGCATCGCCGTGGGCAAGCTGCTCTTCGGAGGACTCGGCATGAACATCTTCAATCCAGCTCTCGTCGGCCGCGCCTTTCTACTGGCCTCATTCCCCGTTGCCATGACCACCTGGAGGTGGCCGGCCGCCTCGAGAGGCTGGATGATCGGTTTCGATGCCCTGACCACCGCCACTCCCCTCGACCTGATGCGTATGCAGGGGGATGCCACGCTGCTGAGAGACCTGTTCATCGGCAGGATTGCCGGGAGCGTGGGGGAGACATCCGCCCTCGCCCTGCTCATTGGTGCGGCCTACCTGCTGATTCGGGGCGTGATTGACTGGCGGATCCCGGTTTCATACATGGCGACAGTGATGGTGCTCGCTGGCATCATTGGTTCCGATCCGGCCTTTCATCTACTGGCGGGGGGCCTGATCCTGGGCGCCTGCTTCATGGCCACTGATTATGTGTCCGGGCCAGTAACCCCCGGGGGGAAGCTGGTCTTCGGAGTGGGATGCGGGATCATCACCATGTTGCTACGAAGGTACGGAGATTACCCCGAGGGTGTGACTTACGCGATCTTGTTGATGAATGCCACAGTGCCGTTGATAAAACGATACACTGTTCCGAGAGTTTTCGGAACGAAAGCGGAGGTGTGACCGGTGCGCAACGTCATTTATCTGGGCGCATTTCTCATGATCATATGTGCCATCAGTGCTGGCGCCCTGGCGGTGACCAACGAGGTGACGGCTCCGCTCATTGAGGCACATCAGGAGGCCAGCGGCGCGGCCGCTGTCATGGCCGAAGTGCTGCCCGCCGCGGCCACCTTCGAGGATATCGCCGACGAGGTGCAGGACCTCCTGGCAGAGTATCCCGATGTGGACGGGGTGAGCGTTGGGTTCACCGACGGCGGCAGTCCCGCCGGCCACGTGTTTTCCGTCTCGCCGACCGGTTATGGAGACGTCATCGTCATGCTGGTTGGGATCTCCGACGATGGGATTGTCGGCGTTCACATCGTTCAACAGACGGAGACTCCCGGGCTGGGGTCGTTGATCGCCACCGAGGATTTTTGCGGACAGTTCGACAGCTTGCCCAATGATGCGCCGGTGGCGCTGAGCAAGGATGGGGGAGAGGTCGACGCCGTGGCCGGGGCGACGGTATCCTCGCGCGCCGTGGTGACGGGGGTGGAACAGGCGCGGAAGCTGTATCTTGAGATAACGGGAGAGAGGTGAGAGCGGTGGACCGGGTGTGGCGAGATTTCTCGCAGGGAATACTCAAGAACAACGCGATACTGCGTCTCGTGCTGGGGATGTGCCCCGCGCTGGCGGTGACCACCGCGGCGGTGAACGGCCTGGGTATGGGCCTGGCCAGTACGGCAGTTCTGGTGATGTCGAACTTCATCATATCGATCCTGCGGAATCTGATCCCTGAGAAGATCAGGATTCCCTGCTTCATCGTGGTGATTGCCAGCTTCGTCACCATCGTCGATCTAATCATGGAAGCCTTCGTGCCGCAGCTGCATCAGGCTCTGGGCATATTCATTCCACTGATCGTGGTCAACTGCCTGATACTCGGACGGGCCGAGGCCTTTGCCTCGCGCAACCCCGTAGTCAACTCAATTGCCGACGGACTGGGCATGGGGCTCGGCTTCACCCTCAGCCTCACCGTGTTGGCGTCGGTTCGAGAGATACTGGGAGCGGGGACAGTTTTCGGCCTCGCCGTCCTGGGACCGACCTTCCAACCCGCCCTCCTCATGATCATGCCGCCGGGAGCGTTTCTGACCCTGGGGTTGATGGTGGGATTCATCAATTGGTGGGATGCCAGGCGGGAGAAGATGAAAGAAGACGCGCGGAAGGGAGTGGCGGTCGGTGGCTGAACTCATCATCATATTCATCGGTGCCGCCCTGATCAACAACGTGGTCCTGATCCGATTCCTCGGCATCTGCCCCTATCTGGGTGTGTCCAAGACCCTGTCCATGGCAAAGGGCATGGGGGTGGCCGTGGTCTTCGTCATGACTATTTCTTCAATGGTGACCTGGCTTCTGCACCACTATGTGCTCGTTCCCCGCGGAATAGAGTATTTGCAGACGGTGGCCTTCATCCTGGTCATTGCCGCGCTGGTGCAGTTTGTTGAGATGGTGATGCTTAAATATAGCCCGGCATTGTACAGGGCCCTGGGAGTGTATCTGCCGCTGATAACCACCAACTGCGCCATCATGGGTGTGGCGCTGTTGAACATCACCGGAGGGTATGGTTTTGTGGAGACGGTGTTTCACGCGCTTGGCACCGGTGCCGGCTTCGTTGTGGCCATAATCCTGTTTGCGGGCATACGGGAGAGACTGGCGCGAGCGGATGTTCCGGCGGCCTTGCAGGGCACGCCGATCGCCCTGGTCGTTGCCGCTCTTCTGTCCATGGCTTTCATGGGGTTCAGCGGTTTCAACCTTGAGGGCCTGTTTGGGTTCTGATGTGAGGAGACACTGCTTTCAGATTCAGATGTGAGGTGATGCTGATGCTGGCACCAGTAGCAACCCTGATGATACTCGGCCTTCTGTTCGGCGCCGGTCTCGCCTTCGCTTCCCGCGTGTTGGCCGTGAAGCGGGACGAACGAATAGAGGCGATAGAGGCCATGCTCCCCGGAGTCAACTGCGGCGGTTGCGGGTACGCCGGTTGTTCCGCCTTCAGCGAGGCCATGGTCCGCGGTGAGGCCAGTGTTATGGCCTGCAGCGTGTGCAGCAATGAAGTGCTGGCCAAGGTGGCGGAGATTCTGGGCGAGGAGATTGACACGTCGGCGGTGAAGACGGTGGCGTTGGTCTGCTGCTGGGGCACGCGGGATGCGGCGAAAGCCCGCTTCAGCTACTCCGGCATAGCGGATTGTGCCGCTATGGAGGCCATAGCGGGAGGGCACAAGCTCTGTGAGTACGGATGTCTGGGCGGCGGCAGCTGCGTGGACGCCTGTCCCTTCGGCGCCATCACCATGGGGAAAGAGGGTATTCCCGTGGTGGACGTCGACCGGTGTACTGGATGTGGCAAATGCGTCGAGGCCTGTCCCCGGGACATCATCGACATGGTGCCTGTGAATCAGCCGGTGCTCCTTCTGTGCCGGGCCGAGCTTGGACCGCGCGACGCAAGAAAGGTGTGCTCCAACGCGTGTATCGGTTGCGGGCTCTGCGCCAAGCGTTGCCCGCAAGATGCAATCACCATGAAGAACCACTTGCCGGTGGTCGATTTCGACAAGTGCGACGGTTGTGGGATCTGCATCCAGGTATGTCCGGCCGACTGTCTGGAATCGGGCGAGGTGTTGCTGAAGCAAGATAGGGTCGGATGACGGAGGAGGTACGGGATTGAATAGATCACCTGCCG